>JBGQGO010000059.1:0-15889 GCA_041497455.1 Blastocatellia bacterium
GGCAACCGATGCGTCTCCGCCAATCTCGAACTTGTCGCCCATCAGTCTGTTTAGGCCATTCTTGTTCATGAACAGAAGAACGAAATCAGTCGACTGCGCGCCGATCTGCAAGCCAACGCTGCCGCCCTTGAGATTGAAGAACGCAGGCGCGCTCCAGCCACTCTTCGTGCGGCAACTGGCGACGCCGCGCCCGCCTCGCGCGCCAACTACGAAACCCGCCTTGAGAACCTGAGGAAACACCGCTACGCACTCGGCGCCATCCAGGATGTCTCGAGGAACTGACTTGTCCGGCGCACGCATGATTTCGCGGAACACTTGAGCCGCCTTTTCAGACTGAGACACCGCGTCGCGATAGTCCTTGCTCTGCTTCTGCCCGGCGAAACACACCGTGCTTGCTACGAGACAAGCGAGCACGCTGCATACTGCTGTCGAGATCGTCTTTGCCTTCATACTAACCTCCAACTTGTCCGGGATCACCGGATCGCTTGAAAGACTGCACGTTTATTAGGGCTTAGTGCGGGTCGAACCTTAGTTGACATTGAGGTTCGTGGATTTGATTCAGGGCCGATACCAAACCGCAAGCGATTTCGTTGATGCCTAACGTCGTTGTGTACGCCCGAAGCCGGCCCGCCGGATAGGCGTGGTGTACCGACTCTGTCGTTCGCCGGTCCCATCGGTCCTCGCATTCTCGCCTGAATCGGAGCGGCCCAGGAGGCGGCGAAAGCATTCCGTGGTAGATATCTTTCGAGGTCGTTGCAGGAACCCCCGCCTCCCGAGTCCTCCCTCAGGTTGAATTGTAAGCGCACCTCGCGACGGCTTTCTGTCCAATATTGGACAATCGTGAAATAAGACCATCCTGGAATTCTGCGGTTCATTCGTTGCGTACATCTGCCCATAATCGCCGCGGAAAAGGACTCTTGATCTCGAAGCTCCGTACTATGTTGGAGGTAAGTTGCGATGGTACGGATCGGAGGTCCGGCGCTGTTCAGCTTTGGACGACTTTAGTGATAAGGCTTTGGTGTTGCAGAGAGAGCGAGAAGCGGCCGATGCCAAGTAAGGAGCGAGCCTTCAACCAGTAAATCATCGCCGTCCGCTTACTTCTGTACAGTCCTCTGGGGCAGTACCCCCGCGCTCCTTAAACCGGCCATCTCACGCAAAGTTTTCTGCCACTTACCTTTATCATTCTCAGTGGCAATGAGAGCATTCGTATCTCCGTAGAATGCGAGTATGTTCTCGCGCAACCCCGGCGTCACGGTTTCAAACTTATGACTCGCGAGTCTATCCATGTCCTGCGAGTCGCGTATAAGGGCCTCTACAAAATCGCCGCTCCTTACGTAGTGCGTGAGATCGCTGAAGAACTTGCTTCCGAATGGATAGTAGCCCATGTCCTGTATTATCGCGCCGCCATAGGCGTGGGCATGCGCCTCGCGCGACTCATCTGCCGAGGCGGATGGGAATCGCTTCAGCAAAAGCGGCTTAATATCCTTATCCCATGTAGAGTCGATTATTGCCTCATGACTGAGGACAGAATAGCCCGGCGTTACATCGGCGACTAAACATACTAGTAGCAGAGCTAGGGTGACCTCTGCAGCGCGTCTTATTCGAAGTTTGTTCATACGCTTCCTTTGCAGCTTGCACCGGACCTTCCGGCAAGCAGCATACCCAGACTCCGTACCCTGCGCTGTTCACTTTTGGACATTGCAAAACAATTTCTGAGTTGGACAGGAAGCTGCGGGTGACATCTCTAGAGGATTGATGCCAGGTAAGCAGTGAGCTTGTGTTCCTTGATAATCAGATGGTGCTCTGTGTTGTATTCAATGAGGTCGAGGTTCCGGAATCGCTGCATGAATACGCTGATCCGCGGCCGCGTAGTGCCTACCATGGCCGCCAATTCTTCGTGAGAAATCTTGACCTCGATGCGAATGCTCCGCGGGTCTTTCTTGCCGAGCTTTCTGGCGATTTGCAACAACGTCTTCCCCAGGCGCTGCTCGCTATCAACCGTCACCAGGTTGGCGATGACCTGCTGTTGGTCTGCAACCCGCACAGCCAGATACTTGATGAAGCCTTCGAGGAGAGAGTCTTTAGCCAGGCGATTGAGAAACTTGCCGCAAGGGATCTCTTTCAAAGAAGTGTCTTCCATTGCGGTTGCTGTTTCCAGCCGGCCCCCAAGCCCAGACAGGCACAACTCGCCGAAAACATCTCCCGCGCCGTGGATGGCGAGCATGCATTCTTTACCTTCAGACGAGACCATGACCAGCTTGATCTGGCCTTTTTCAATGAAGTACACCGTCTCGCGTTCGTCCCCAACCGTGTAGACATGATTGTGCTTGCCGACATTGATCGCGCTCGAGTTCTTCGTTTCGTTGAGCAACGACCCCTGCATTTGTTCTTTGAATTGATCCGACTGAGGATTTTGCTGAATCATACCTCTTCCCGTCCGTTTCCGCCGATTGTTTTTCTGCCTGCCAATGCTATCGACTAGCCGAGTATACGCCTCCGATCAAAGCGGCGCTGTTCAATATTAGACAATTGTCCACTTTGCCATTTATGGAAACAGAACTAGAGATCTTTCACAACAACGGGCCTGCTGAGGTTGAGAAGCAAAGCGGGTGTTTTGGGTGAGTAAGTTGAAAAGGAAAGAATCGCGGAGCGCCCAATTGGTGAGCGCGCTCCGCGACAGTAGTGAAAGAGTTCTAAGGATAAGGTCACTGGTTTCCGCTGAACTATTTTCAATTCTGTCTAATATTGCACAGACTCCTCAGAACCTGATTCTGTACCATAGAGCGGTTTCAGGTGGGAATATGGAACAGCAGACGCTATGGCGCTTCGAAGTCAACAATCCACTTACGTCCACTGACTGGCGGCCTCTGTGGGTTGTTGACGAAGATCAACTCGAAGCGTCTCAAGAGCTGAGAGATGAGCTGAATAGAATAAACGCCCCGGTTCAACTCCGTATTGTTCGTAGCTCGGACCAGGCTGAGCGTGTGGAAGAACCCTTCCTGTAAGACCAAAAGTTCTTGACGCTATCGGCGGCTGTTCAACGCGCGTTCAGTTTCACGGACGTGCCGCGCCGCGTTCCTCAGGCGCCACAGCAACGTTTGTACTTGCGCCCGCTTCCGCAGGGACACGAAGCATTGCGGGCGACTGTCGCAACACCCCTTTCGAGTTCCGATCTTCCCTTGAACAAGCCAAGCATGATCAGCGTCAGCCAGATCAGTATGGCTACCGCTGGTTGCGAGAACGTATAGCCGTGAAAAGCAAGAAAGAAGAAGCTCGACTGGTCGCTTCCAGGCGCGGCTTGCTGATCGAGCTGCAGGCTTGTCATCTTCGCCCACGCCATCACCGCGCAGACGGTCAGCACGAACATGACGCCGCACCCAATCGCAAGCGCCCGCAGCTTCACTACCAGCGAGCTCGAGCGAGTCACGATCACAAGCGCCATAAGCATCGGCAAACCGTAGGTCACCATGTCGATTCGTAAGCCACTCGACTGCAACCTCCCGTTCACCACAAGTTGAACTACTCTGGCTCTTGGGTTGATCGCAACTCGAGGATCAAAGAATGTATAGATCCAGCTCGCGCATGTGCCTGTTACCGTCGAGATAGCGCCGAGCGAATACCACCACAGGGGAAGAATCACGATGTAGAGAGCAAGCGCGAGCGCAAACAGCCTCAGCCATTTATGCCCGCTGATGCCGAACGCCAAATCGCTCGAGCCAGAAGATGAGGATTGCCGTTGAGAGAAGAATGACGATGGTCTGGGCGACGTAGTCATGGATTTGATCGGCTACTGACGGCAAGTGCATACCAACATAGTAAAGCACCACGAGGCGAGTCAGGTTGATAGCCTGGATCAGCGGGACTCCGAACGCCAATCCTATCAGCCTGGCTCGCCACGAGGTAGGGAACGCCACCACTCCTGCCAGGTACAGGCACGACGCTTCGACGCCGTCGCATCCCATCGCAATGTCCATCGAGTAACGAGGAGAGTAAACCAAAGCGCCGTTCGCGACGGCGCCTGCGCCGAACAGGTTGATGACGGCTGCGACCGCTTTCGCCAGAAACTCAGTGTAGGGATTGATGACTCCCAACCGAACTCTGGGAATAACGCCAAACAATAAGTAACAAGTCGCAAATATCAACACGAACAGCGCCAAAAACCGCAGCGGCTTGCGATTGGCCGTCAAGAAGTTATTGAGATCTGAAAGTCGACGCACACTGCTCAACGCCGCCGCGCTCCGCCAATCAACAAGTGGAGGATGAACGCAACCACGAGACCTGAAGTAAGAGCGCCGAGGATATCAACCGGGTTTGCCGAAAGCGCAATCAGCGCCAGCGAAATCGCCGCTTCGACGTACATCGAGGTGCGCGCCAGCAGCTTCCAATCGAGGGCCTTTTCCGCTCCCGTGAACGGAGTAGAAGGAACGGCTGCCGCGAGCGACATGGCTACCTTGCTGTGTCCGACCAGAAAGAAGGTGCAAACAGCAATTATGAGCAGCGCCATCAATATAGCGCCCCACTCCGATAGCGTCGGAACGGAGGCACCCGGCGGCACCGGAGGCCCAGCCGGGAGCTGGAGGGAGTAAGTTCGGCTGCCGGGACAGCCGTTCGCGTCGGTAGCTGTGATTGTGAAACTGAAGAGGCCGAGCGTGGTCGGCGTCCCCGAGATGACGGCGGTCGTCCCGCTTGTCGGGCTAAGCGTCAGGCCGGGCGGCAGCGCCCCGCTCGAGACCGTGAATGTGTATGGCGGGGTTCCGCCGCTGGCCGAGATCGTCTGACTGTAGGGGATCCCGAGGACGGCGGCGGGAAGTGTGGCCGGGCTCACCGTGATGAAAGGGCAGCCAGGCACGACCGGGATCACGATGGAGTACGGCCGGCCGCCGGGGCAGCTGTTGGCGTCCGTGGCTGTGATCGTGAAGTTGAATTGGCCGGCCGTGGTCGGCGTCCCCGAGATGATGCCGGTCGTCGCGTTAAGCGTCAGGCCGTTCGGCAGAGCCCCGCTCGAGACCGTGAATGTATATGGCGCGGTTCCGCCGACGGCCGAGACCGTCTGGCTGTAGGGCGTCCCGATGACACCGGGGGGCAGCGTTGCCGGGTTGACAGTGATGACGGGGCAGCCGGGCGCGCCCGCGATCCCTATGGAGTACGGCCGGCTGCCGGGACAGCTGTTCGCGTCGGTGGCGGTGATTGTGAAGTTGAAGGTGCCCGCCGCAGTTGGCGTCCCCGAGATGACGCCGCTGGTTGCGTTGAGCGTCAGGCCGTTCGGCAGTGCCCCGCTCGAAACCGTGAACGTGTATGGCGCGGTTCCGCCGACGGCCGAGACCGTCTGGCTGTAAGGGGTCCCAACGACGCCGTTCGGCAGCGTTGCCGGGTTCACCGTGATGACCGGACAGGTGACGGCAGGCGCGCACACGACGACGTGGTTGGTATCCATCGTCACGGCGCCGTTTCGCGCCAAGACTCTACCGGACACGTTTGCGCCGGTAGTCAGCGTGATGCTGGTGAGCGCTAGAATGTTCCCTACAAAACTGGTGCTTGTGCCGAGCGTCGCAGAACTGCCGACCTGCCAAAACACGTTGCAATCATTACCACCATTGATCACCTGAACAGATGAGCTGCTCGCGGTCGTGAGCGAGCTACCGATCTTGAAGATGAAGAGCGAATTGGGGTTGCCCAGGGCATTGAGAGTGAGGGTTCCCGTCAACTGGGCCGACGACGAAAAACAATAGACCCCGGGCGTCAGCGTGAGGCCACCGAGATTCTGACCGGTCAAGTCGACATTGCACGCCGTGCCCGCTATTGCATTGTACGCGGTGGTGACATCACTCTGAGCCTGAGCTGCGGCTGCATCGTTCAGGTGTATCGTTCCTCCGGTCACGGTCCCCGGAGGAAAACCCGTGACCGCGGTACCTGGGCTGACGCCAAGGTTCCCGTTGACGGTGGTCGAGCCCGTATTGGTCACAGTCGAACCACCCAGGACCCCGAAACTCTGCGCCGTACCCAGTGATATCTGAGCCACCGCGGGGGAGGCGCCGAAAAAGAACAAGCCGAACGCAACGCTTGCCCAGAGACTCAAATACTTGTGGTTGAAGTTCATTTGGATTTCCTTCCCGACTTTATCAAACCATCGTCAATGAACAACGTTTCCAGCGCGCGCGTCGGCGAAACAACAAAGTACTGGAGAACACTTATCGCTTGGTGAACATCGCACTGGTAAACGACATGGCCCAGCCCTGGTTATCAGTTCGGCATAGACTCGTGGGACAGGTGAGGATCTGTCCGGCGGCCAGTCTACGTTGGTTATACTTGGGCTGTCAAGCAAGTATTACAGCAAGTATTACAATACAATCAAGAAGCCGACGATAACGAAAGTGGAGTATACTGCCCACTATCACAAGAACGCTGCCGTTTGGATTCGGGCCTGCGGTGGTGACCGGCCTTACTTCGTTGCCTGTCGAAAATTGCGCGGTCAGACTACGGTGTCAGGGCGTTCCTCAGCGAGAAGACTTCAAACTGCCCATAGGTGGAGCACAAATGCGTATCCTCGTCCTGAAGATCGTCCTCGTTAAGTCTTCCCCGGATTGCTTATTCGCTCGAAGTCCAAGCGCGCTCTATTAGCTCTTGTCGATCGGAACTCACGGACCCAGGACCGGACGGTATCTATGATTGGAACCTCAACGGGGGGCTGTTTATGTTTCTCGTCCGGGGGCGACATACCAGGCTTGATCAAACGCACGTTCATAATTGCCCCTCCCCGTTATTAGTCACCGCCAGGGCATTCGAATCGACGTCGCGGACATGAGTGATAGCTCGAGCGGCAGACTCGGCGTCCGCCTTTTGCGTTGAAGTTTGCACACTGCCGGTCAGCCTTACTTCACCGTTATAAACATCGACCTTGATCTGCTGAGTCTTCAGGTTCGGGTTATTCAGGATGGACTGCAGTACGGCCGCTTTGATTTCAAGGTCCGGAACATACTGCCTCTCAGGATTTGCGGCCTGGGGCTTTGGCGCGACCTCAAGATTGTTCACGACGTTGGCGACGCCTTTGGTGCTGCGCGCGATCTCTTCCGCGACTCGCTTGTCATCTTCGGTCGGTACGTTGCCGGTTAGCGTTACATTGTTGTCCTTTGTGTCGACGTTGTTGGAGGAGTCAACATGGATGTCGAGAGAAGCAACCTGCTTATTAAGAGCGAGGGCGCTCTTGACGGCAGCAGTCGTGCCCGCGTCTTGCGTGTAGTCCTTCACCGCGTTGAAGTCCGACGAGATGTCTCGATGGCGATAACCGTAGAAATAATACACCGCACCCGCGATGATAAGGACCGTGACAACGGCAGTAATAATCGATCTTGGTCGCATGGTTCCCCTCCTTGGGATGGGCCGGCGGACGCCCATCGCATAAGCCTTACACAGTCACCTTGCGGTGCGCGACTAAGCGAAACGCACCATTGATTGCGAGATGAATCAGAACGTAAACAACGAGCGCGAACAAGTAAGATATCCGGACTTGAAATGCTCCGGACGACGGCGTCCCCACTATGCGCTCGAACGGCGCAAGCAGCGGTCGAGTGACCGCGCCGATAAACTGAACGAATCCATTGCCGGACCGCGCGCCCATCAGCCCGAGCAGGAACTCTAAGGCGATCAGACCGTAGATGAGGTAGAAGAAGTAATCGACTACCTGCGAAATCCGGGCTGCAGTTCTGCCGCGCCCCAGCTCACGTTCAGTATCAACCGCTTCGTGCACCGACTTCTCTTTTAGTTCGTGAGCTACGCCAGCCACCTCGGCAGATTCCTTTGGCTCGACTCGCGCCGACTCCCGCTTGATGCGAGCGTTCACATCGTCATCAATCGAGGCCTTGACCTCCTGATGCGAAGCCAGCCTGCGCTCTTCGTCTAACAACACATTGCTTTTATCAACGCCTTCACTATTGGACATATCTCTCCTTCTGCGGCCTCACTCAGACATACCGGCGCCTCGTCAGCAATCCAAGGACGGCGACAAACACCGCGGCTCCGATAATCGCCCAAACGATCGGGAAGCTTGTGTGACCGATCTTCAAAACATAGATTTCAGGTAATTGAAACTGTTTGACGGCCCAGCTTCCAATCAAGGCGCCGATGAAGCCGATAGCGATCGAGGTCAGGCATCCGCCGCGTGAATATCCAGCGAGCTTCTGCCCGATCACGCCGACGAGGCCGCCGACGATCAGTAGGATGATTAAACTTTCCACGCTCAAGTTCATGTTCTACTCCGGTTCCTCGTGCGAAAGGCGTCAACAACATGCCCATCGTGGATTCATTCTGGGAGGTGCTTTATGTGGTGCTTCTTAACCGGTGTCGAGAAGCGCCGGAGGCCGCTGGTGAGCGCGGCGCCTCCCGAACAACACAGTTTGATTATGGCGTGACCGCTTTCTTAACAGCGTGCTTTGTGCCGCGGCCTACGTGCCTGCCGGCGTAGCCAATGTGTTTGCCAAAGCGCTTGCCACCGCGCACGACGCGACCGTGCTTTACATTATGGCCGAGGCTCTTTCCTGCCTTGCCCGCTTCCTTACCGCCTTCCTTCATCTGTCCTTTGGCTGTCGGTTTGCCCTGCGTGTCCTGCTGGGCGAACGCCAGCGGCGCCCCGAAAGCGAAGATAATCACCGCTGCCGTTGCTAGTATCACCTGCGTTATTCTGAGCTTCATGTTCCATACCCCCAATCAAGCAAGAGTTTCGCAATTCATGGCTTCCCAGGGACGACTCCCCAGAGATGTTCAGTACATCGACCGCTCTTTCCACCTAACTCAAATGGATGGCGGTAGGCTCGAATGATCCGGTGAGGGGAGGAGTTCGTAGGGCTCGGCACATCATCACGAGCGTGGCTTCAAGCATGAGCCCACCGACCGCTACTGCCACTCCCGTCATCATCAGCCCCATCCCTACAGCAGTAATTTCCAGCATCTCTGTATCTCCAAACCTTCATCCGGTCAGCCCGGAACCGTCCTTCTGCGTACGTTTCGTATGATATGCTCAGCAGGGATGGCTTTCAGTTCAATAGAGGACAAGTTCGAGAATAAGTCCCTGGTATAAATTGGACTACGAGCACAGATTAAGTTACTCGGACTAGCACAAAAGTTATGACGGCGATTCCCAAAAAGGGATCGGCGAGAAGAGAACATAGATTCACCCGAACGGAAGGTGAGCGTTGAAGGGGAGCGGCAGCCTATCAGTCGCCAGCAGGCGCACATTCGTGCTCGTCCTGTTTTGCGCGTGTGTGTTTTTGGGCGCCGCAATTTTGCTTAAGGTGCAGACTGGCCCGATGCCCGCTCCCTCTGACCCAGGCACACCTAAGACAGATTCCGCTCGCACGCCGCCGCCTGCTCACGCGAACGCAGAGAAACCGAAAGTGGAGCCACTGCCCGTAGCGCCGCCGCCAGATACCGCGCCAGCGCCAGGAGGAACAAACACAGTCACCGATGCCGATCTAGATTACATTGCCGCGAGAAATCTGCTGATACCGGTGGCGAACGTGACCGCGAGTCAGTTGCACGACACCTTCAATCAAGCGCGTTCCGAAGGGCGGCAGCACGACGCGATTGACATAATGGCGCCAGAGGGGACGCCCGTGCTGGCTGCGGCTGACGGCGTAGTGATCAAGCTCTTTCAGAGCGACAGAGGTGGAGTAACGCTCTACGAACTCGATCCATCAGGGCGCTATGTTTATTACTATGCACACCTGATGCGCTACGCTGAGGGCATCGCGGAGGGAAGACAACTGCGGCGCGGCGATGTGATCGCTTATGTCGGCGACAGCGGCAATGCCGGCGCGGGAAAGTTTCACCTCCACTTTGCCATCTCGAAGCTTACATCGCCGCACCAGTGGAGCGGCGGTGATCCGATCAATCCCTATCCTATGCTTGTCCGCAAGTGAGAAGAACTATTCGCTTGACAAGCCATCTCGCGGCCGCGCGGGGCCGGAATCGCGACAGCCTTCAAGGGAGAGGCGCCTCTGATTGGCATTCGGAGTAAGCTGCTACCGGGGCTGATAGGACAGCATATCTGGTTCTGTAACGGCGTGCTCCTTCGCTGCTTTGTCGTGGCACTCCTTGCAATATGCATCATCGGTAGTCGCTGGCTTATCGCAGGGCTTACCCGGATGATTGTCGTGCTGTGTAGTTGTACATCTGCATTGTTGCATATTTCTGACCCCCTTCAGTTCCAGCAGTCCAGCGAACCTGGCTGGACCTGTAATTCTCTACCTTCGCCGGCGAGAGCGTGGCGCGGCTTTCTTCGAAGCAACGCCCGCGTCCATATCCACAGGCGCAGGATAGCCTTTGCCCAGGAGTGCTGGAATCTGGACGACCACTTCCTTGCCTCCCTTGATTGTGCGCGTCACCTTGCCGCTCGCGATGTTGTTCGCCTTCGACTCCTCCTTGCTCTTATCACCTTTTCTTGACGAAGCGCTCGTTGAAGGCGCGGCTGAGGAGTTGCCTTTAGCGCTATCTGATTTGTTCGTGGCGGTCGCGTCTGGTACCGGCTTGCCGCCGGCGTCGCGAGCCATTTGGCCGAGGGCGCGTGTTACCTCTGCACGCTTGCTATTACTCAACTGATCGAGGGTCACGCCATACGGCCGCAGCACATTGCGCAGATTCTCTTCCGTATTCGTGCCGCGATCATATACATCGCGGTAGATGTGCAGCTTGCCGTCCTCGACGGTTATGGTTTCGTAGCGCAGCTCAACCGGCACGGCTTTGCTCAATTTCACAGCCTTGGTCTCAGTCTTGTTCTTTTGATACTCGGCGATCTGTTCATCCGAGATTTCGGTTCCGCCAAGTTGCCCAAGCCGTTTAGCAAAGTCCTGTACCTGCGGACTGGTCAACCCAACGCAGCCGTGGGACGCGAACCCGCCGAGTTTAGCCGGAGCTTTGCCCCCGTGTATCAACGACGGCAAGCCGATCGGGATCTTGATCGGCCCCAGCGGATTCAGCCTATCGCCGGCCTCGATTTTCTCTCCCACCTTCACCTTGCTTCCGGGCGATTCAACCCAGGGTTCATCCGGAGGCGTCCACGTCGGGTTGAAGATGATCGTGTCAGCTTTACGCAGCCCCGTCGGAAGCGGGAATTCAGGATAGCCTATGGCGATTTTATAAGACTTGATTAACGCGCCGCCTTCAAACAGGTCCATTCGAAAGGCAGGTGCGTTGACGACAACACGCTTATCTTGGGGTACTCCGACGGCATCTCGTCGAGGTGCTGCGGCGGGTGTGACGCTAGCTGTTGTTGGAACGGTCACGTCGCCGCTCCAGCGCTCGTTTACAAAGGCGATCAGCTCCTGCGTTTTTTCTTCGCCGATTGCTGCCTTGCTCTTTTCGTAGGCGTCTTCGCGGGCCGCCGTTGTCCTGCCGGCATATTCATCGTGATTATCACTTTCGCGCAGCTTGGACGTTTCCTGGCGCGCGATACTCCTGAGCTTATTCACCTGCTCATCCGTGAGATGCAGTTTCGCCTTCAGCTCCGCCGCGAAGTTCTCTTGCGCGAAGAACGCATCAAGCACAGGTAAGGTCACCGGTTGAGTGTTCGGCGCCGCATTGCCGGTCTTCGCCGGCGTCGGTCCATGTGTTGTTGGCGTGCCGCTTGTCGCGTTTGTGTTGGCGATCGGATTAGTAGGCCTGTTGGCGGTTGTGTTGGACGACTCGATCACGCAGCCGGCGCCGGCAAGGAGAATGAGAAGGGCGCCGACCGCACTCATGGAACGCAGGATGGTATTCATCTTCACCAGCTAGTAGTCCCAACAACCACGAAACGGAGTCCGCAGCCGAGACTAAATTGTCCTAACGTGTTGCCCGAATCCTATTGCAGCCGGCCGCTGGCGTCCCGCCAACTGTACTTCCGGTGCTTCATCCAGCAGCATAAGCACGCTGCACTCGAGGTCTTTGTGTGATGAGACATAAAGCACCGGCCTGATGCCTTTCGCCGCGCGCTCGTACAGCATCTCCTCGAATAAATCGACCATTCCCGAATCTGTCATATCCATAAGAACTCCAAGGGGCGACCGCCGAAAACAAGGTGAGGTGAGGAGATGTACGCCCCTCCCATTCAATAACGCCGCTACCGAAAAGGCCCCTACCGAATTATGTCGCCATGCCGGATTGGCGTCGGTTACGCTGATCCGAGCAAGCTCCGCCTGCAACTGCTGCCAGTCAGCACCCACGGTTGATGAGAGCGTCAACTGGGCGTCACGCCTCATAATCCGCTCTAGGAGAGGCAACTGTCATGTCTGACTTAGAGCTACGTTACTTGTGACAGTGACGTGGCGATGAACCGGTTTTAGCCGAGGTCTGCTTTGCAGATGAGGATCTGATTCAGAATCAGATCCCTTACTTCTACATCAGTTCATCATTCAACAATGGAGCGGTTGCGTTTCGCTTAGACGACGCCCCGGCGGCCGCTCAGCAGGTTGAAGATCAACACTATTACCGCAACAACAAGCAACAGATGGATTAATGGGCCGACACTGCCGAGCATCCCCAGCAGCCACAGGACCAGCAGAATAACTAAGATTGTCCAAAGCATAGTTCACCTCCACGTGTAAGCACATCCTCCGTGTCGAGCGCACCAAGGCTCTATCCCGACTCCGGGTTTTACATTTCGGATGCTACGCCTGTTCGAGATCCGTTTCCGTCCAGTATTGGACATCCACGAAAATAATTGGTGGGGATGATCAGTGGCTACTCAACAGTCCAGGCAAGCCGAGCCAGAGCAATGTGCGCCCCTGATCACTCAATCACACGTGGGGCAAAGCGGCGGTTAGCTCGCTGTCCAGTCTTGAAAACTTTCATCGTAATCGTATACATTATTGGCCCCCAGGGTAATTGACAGTCATTACCTCATAAACGCCCGAACGGAGGGTCGACGTATGATTCAAGATTATCCCCAGACCGATTTATTCAAAAAACAGATGCGCGAGTCGTTGCAACGCGAGATCAAGAACTCGCGCGCCATCAAAATCGCGAAACACGCAAACGTCTACACAATTGGAGAGCAAGACGAGATGGTCTACTTCGTCGAGAGCGGGCAGGTAAAGCTGCTTATGCTCTCTTCTGAAGGCAAAGAATGTTTGCTTGCTATCCACGCTTCAGGAGATGTCTTCGGCGAGTTGTGCCTGTCGGGGATAGCGGGCCGGCTGGAAACTGCGATCGCAATGGAAGACACGCTCTTGAAAAAGGTTCCGTGTGCAAAGTTCCTTGAACGTTTGGCTGCGGACTCGCTGCTTGAAGGTTTCGTCAAGTATCTGGCCGTGCGCGTGGCAGACCAACAGGAAGTCATCGCTAATCTGGTGACGGTTGATAGCGAACAACGATTAGGGAAGACCTTGTTGCAAATCGCCAGAAAGCTCGGCAAGAAAGGCCCTCGCAGCACACGCATCGGGCTGAGGATTTCACACGAAGAACTGTCGAACATGATCGGCACAACGCGGCCCCGCGTCAGCGTCTTTATGCAGAGATTTCGGAACCTGGGGCTGATTGAGCTCAGTGAGGACCACTATCTAATCGTCAAGGAAGATAAGCTCACCGCTTACCTCACGTCGATTGCCTAGCCCGGCTGCGCACCCCTACCATCGAAACTTTGTTTTTACACTTGTCCAGTATTGAACAGCATTGAATTCGCAATTGGAGTATTGTGGCCGCAGTTTACCAATGGGTGTACGGCGTCGGCAGCAATAACATTCATTCACGGCGATCCCGTATACCGATTGGTAATTGGTTCAGGGCCTAACTGCTTCGGCAGGTACAAACAAAGCTTAGCGCTCGATTTGAGATAGCGGCCGGTATCAAAGACATTGGCCGGGAATTGAGAGATCGAAATGACCGCAATGGCAACCACGTCAGGAGCAAGAAAACGGATTCTCTGCGTTGATGACGATGAGGACACCAGGGATATGATGCATGTCTTGCTCGGCGAATACGGCTATGAAGCGGTAATCGCCGCTTCCGTGTCCGATGCGTTGGAAAGCGCCAGGTCCGGCGGGCTTGCCTTGTGCATACTTGATCATTGGATAACAGAGGGCAACGGTATTGAGCTATGTCGGGAGATTCGCGCTTTTGACTCACACACGCCGATTATGTTCTATTCGGGCGCGGGCTATAGCGCTGACATTCAAAAGGGGCTGGAAGCCGGCGCGCAGGCGTACCTCGTCAAGCCGGACTTTGAACGTTTGAAGCCGACCATTGATCGGCTGATTTATGGAGTCGACCCCACCACTCATTTCACTCTCCAGTAGGCTTCTCCCAAGCCTCGCGCCGAATATGCACGGCCGCCGTTGCGACCCGGTCATTGGGCAGACGAAACTCTACGACAGCCCTTCCAGTCCCACCATCCGAAACCACCCGAACTTCTAATGCTGTTTCCTTCATTTTTTCTCATCTCCGTGTGTCTTCGCGAACCCAGATTTGTAGGAACCCTTGAACCAGTCAAGGCGGAGCAGTATGATGCTCGCTCCTGCTCAGGCGTTCGCTCCTGGAGCCGGTGATTTTGGTTAACGATTAGGACTTTATCCTCAAGTCTCGTCCGAGTTACGAACAATCCGAAGTTGAACCGGGGCATTTATTCGATTCAGTTCGTCTCTCAGTTCTTGATTCGCCACGACTTCATCTTGGTCAAACTCCCACAGAGGCCGCCAGTCAGTGGACGTAAGTGGATTATTGGCTTCTAACCGCCAAGGCTTTTTACCCGTCTGCTGTTCCATAGCTCGTAACCTGAGATCGCTCTATGCTACAGATCAGGCGCCGAGGAGTCTGTTCAATATTAGACAGGATTAAAAATAATCCGTAGGGAAACTCGAGATTAGGAAACACTCAGTTGTGATGTGAATGTCTGCGGGGCGTGCATGGTCTATCCCGGCTCCGACTCTGCTAATAGTTGTCTCACTTCATCCATCAACGAATCTAGATGCACGGGTTTGCTCATAGCGCGGTACGCTCCGGCTCTGATCGCCTGGTCCATTTCTTCGTTACCAAAAGCGGTCAATACCAATATCGGCACGTTATCAAGTTCTGGTTGCGCCCTCAGCTGTTGCACGAGCTCAATACCGTTAAGCGCAGGCTTGCTGATGTCAGTCTTGCTGATGTCAGTTATGATCAAGTCGGGCTGCTCAGCAACAGCCATGTAAAGTCCTTCCCGGCCATCACTAGCAACGACTACCACGAATCCTTCGGTGGTTAGGTGCAGGTGGGTTAGGTCGCGTGTGTCGGGGTTATCGTCAACAACAAGAATTTTCCTCTTCATTAAGCCGCCGCCGCCTTCTGATGGATTGTCACAAGCGCGAAGACGAACAGCATACCCACGCTCGGAGTCAAAGGCAAACTATGAACGTTGCGTTGCGGGGAGTGGTTCAGTTGAAATTCCCGCCTCAAAATAGGTGGTCCACATATACTCTCCCGGAGAGAAATAGCCCGTAGCTGTGAATTCACAGCTACAGGCATATCCCTATAAGGACGTCATCTCAGCGTTTAGCGAAGCGACTCCAAGTTGAGAACTAACGAAAGAACGGAGCCCAGGATGGCGTACTTTCCGTTTGAGTAGCTGCCGTATTGATGCCCGCTGTTATAGCCGTCTTCATAGCCCCGGCGGAAGCCCTCGCGGAAGTAATAGTTGTAGTCGCTCTGGTCTACGTAGTAACCACTATAGCCGTAGTTCGCATCCTGATAGGCATAGGAGTCTTGATAGCTGGAGTTCCAGCGATCCTGACGGTCGGCCTGTCCCGAACGAAAGCCCTGCTCATAGCCGTAGTTGACGGCCTGCCGAAGCAAGTTCGCGCCGTACTGATTGGTCTGGTAGTAGCTGCCGCCACGAGAGTACCGATAATTCGCAGCCGAGTAAAAGTACGAATTGCGATTGGAGGTGTAGCTA
>JBGQGO010000060.1:0-15847 GCA_041497455.1 Blastocatellia bacterium
GGTGCTTTCGGTGAATTATCGGGCGGGCCTTGGATATGGCCGCGCGTTTCGCGAGGCGAAGCATCGTGGCGCGCGAGGCGCGTCGGAGTATCAAGACATTGTCGCGGCGGGCAAGTACCTCAAGTCTCGAAGCGACATCGACGCGAAACGCATTGGGTTGTGGGGCGGCTCGTACGGAGGGTTCTTGACCGCGATGGGACTGGCTCGAGACTCGGATATGTTCGCGGCGGGCGTTGATCTGCACGGCGTCCACGATTGGAGCGTGCGTGTCGGGCGCGGTCCCGGGGGCGGGGGCTCACCGGAATTGATCAAGTTGGCGCGAGAGTCGTCGCCGATCTCGTCGGTCGACAAGTGGAAATCGCCGGTGTTGCTGATTCACGGGGACGACGACCGCAACGTCGCGTTTAGTCAGACAGTTGATCTAGTTCGCAAGCTCCGCGAACACGGTGTGCAGTTTGAAGAGATGGTCTTCCCGGACGAGGTGCACGACTTCTTGCGGCATCAGGACTGGCTGCGCGCTTATCACGCTGCGGTTGATTTCTTTGATAGAAAGCTGAGGTAGGGTCGTTACTGCTCGCTCTCAGGCTCGGAGGGCTCCGGGAATGTGACTCGATCGTAGACATCAGCGAGCCGCAGAGAACAACCGATCGAGGCAATGTTAACCGTGCCCTCAAAACCGCTCACGGTGTTTAGGACCCATTCGCCGGATCGATGGACATAGTGGTCAATCATCGGCATTGATTGAGCCACCATCAGATAATCCGTGAGTGATGAAAGGTAGGTGCGATAGCGCCAAAACTTTTTGCCCCGATCAAAGGCTTCCGTTGTAGGCGACAGAACCTCGATGATAACTTTTGGGTTGAGCAAGACATCGCGGTACTCATCGAGAAACTCAAGCGCGCCGCATACCACTAGCAAGTCGGGAAAAGAGAAAAGACCCTTCGTCGAGTGGCGAACCAACGGGAGGGGCCCGCTGCGAACTTTTATGTCTTTGGAGAATACCTGGCAGGGTGTTCCAAGCAACTGGTTATAAAGCTGACCAGTAGAGTTCACACAAACAGTTCCATGCTGAGGACTCTCGCCAGCCATCGCATAAATCAACCCATCCAGATACTCGTGACGCTCTTCAGACTGTCGTTCGAGCGCCAGATACTCTTCCACGGTGTGTTGCTGTTGTACTTTCGGCAAGCTCATAGCTCTGATCTCTCAATCGCACCGATTATAGCCTGACTACCTGCGCAAGAGAAGCGAGGGAGAGGAACTCATCGATGAAGAATAGAAGGAAGGAGTTTCCCCGCTGTGAGAGCGGTCTCGTCGCCCCGCCTCAACTCTATTCCAACCTAATACTTTAGAATTGTTTTGGCTACAACCGAAGAAAATCCGCGCGCTTGTGTCTAATAGTCATGGGACACTAATCTGATACAAGTGATGAAAGTTCGAGAATCGCAGCCCGACTTCGAAGAGCGAGCGACGGTCATTGCCGCCCAACAGGGCGATCGCGATGCGTTCAAGGCGCTCTATGAGCGCTACCGCGACCGCGTCTACAACCTCATCTTCTATTCGATGGGCGATGAGATAACGGCGGAGGACGTGCTGCAGATCGTCTTCGTGAAAATCTATCGAGGACTGCCGAACTTTCGATTCGAAGCGAGTCTTGCGACCTGGATCTACCGAATCGCGCTCAACGAGTGTCTTAACCAGCAGAGGCGGCGCGGGGCCCAGCACATTCCGTTTGAAGCCCTGCTCGGCAGCGATGAGGAACTCGACTCGGGCGCGGCCGCCGACCTGCAGCACGCCGAGGGCGAGCGGCGCGAGATCGTCCACCGCGCTGTGATGGAGCTGTCTCCGAAGCTGCGGGCGGTCGTCGCGCTGAAGTATCTCGAGGGGCTCTCATACGAGGAGATCGCTTCGGTGCTGGAGTGCTCTCCTGGAACGGTCGCTTCGCGATTGAATCGCGCACTCAGTGAGCTGGAAGCGCGGCTCAGACCGCTGAGGCGGCTTTTGTAAGGAAGATGGAGTACAAACTATGAGCTGTTGGCGAGTTGATCTAAGACGTAGTTTTTTGCTTTACCTGAACGGCGAGCTCGAGGCGGGCGCGGTTAAGCGAGTCGAGGACCATCTGCTTGATTGCAGCTCGTGCCGCATGCGGGTTGCGCGTTTGCGAAACGGCCATCGATTGGCGCAGGAGATGCCGCGGTTCAGGCCGGAGCGCGATCCGTGGACGACGATTGAGGCGGCGATCGAGGCTCAACCGGCGCCACACGATCGGGGCGGCGCGGGCTGGCGCGGCCTGGTGTTCAAACCCGGCTTCGCGCTTGCTGTGATCGGGGTGGCTGCGCTAATCGCGGCCGTTCTGGTCGCGTCCGGCAGGCGCGCACCGGCAGAGGAACGCGCGGGGCCGCTCATCGCCAAAGCGCTCGACCTTAGCGGATTTCACACGGTGAGCATCGCCGACATCGAGCAAAACCACAAGCCTCACGTGATGGCGGAGGGCTACGTCTCAGAGGTGCGCGTAGACGACGAAGACGGTGATCTGCGCTTCAAGCTGGTCGATGACCTGGGCCGTCCGGGGCCGTTCATCATTTGTGAGATCATCGATCCAATCAAGCTGGCGGCGCCGTCCGTTGGAAGCCGCGTGCGAGTCTACGGGGTTAGCCGGTACGACGGCCAGGCCGATCACAACTGGTACGAGGTCCATCCGGTGCTCAACATCGAGGTGGTGCAGCATTGATCGCGATTGCTCATCATAGCTAAATCCATTCCGGGAACAAGGAGAACACAATGCACATGATTCCTCTGGCCGGCGTTCGGAAAGCAGTCTTTTGTCTGCTAGTCGCGCTGCTCTTATCGTTAACGCCAGGAGGCGCCGCTTTTGCCCGCGCAGGCTCGAATGTGTCGGGCGTCGTGCTGGATTCGTCCGGCGCGACGGTGGCGGATGCGTCTGTGTCTTTGCTCAGCGCCCAGCAGGTAACCGTGGGCACTGCGAAGACCGACTCGCAGGGGCGCTTCACTTTTTCTGACGTCTCCACCGGCCAATACCTGCTGGTGGTGACATCGCGAGGGTTCGCCGGCCATCAGCAAGCCGTGACCGTCGGATCAAGCGGCGTTGATAATTTGGAAGTAAGGCTTAATCCCGGAATTCTCAACGAAGCGGTGACAATCACTACCAATCCAGGTGTCGTCGAAAGCACGGGAACCATTTCCCAGCAGGTCAACGTGATCAGCGAACCTCAGATCGAACAGCGAGCCAAGTCGCACGTGGCTCAGGTAGCGAACGAAGAGGCCGGCGTGCATCTCCAACGCACCAGCCCGACCATGTCCGGGATCTTTGTGCGCGGACTCACCGGTAATAAGGTCAGCGTCTTCATCGATGGGGTCAGGTATTCGACTTCGGCGATGCGAGGCGGCGTCAACACGTTCCTCGGTCTAATAGACCCGACAATTCTGCAAGGGGTTGAGATTCTGCGCGGACCGAACAGCGCTCAGTACGGAAGCGACGCTATCGGAGGAAGCGTTCAGTTTCTGACTCGAACGCCCTACTTTGCAGTAGACGCCCCGGAGGTTCACGGTAAGCTTGGAACGTTCTTCAATAGCGCTGAAGCAGGCTTCGGCTCGAATTTGGTGACGTCATACGCGACAAAGAACTTCGGAATGCTGGCCAACATCACCGGCCGCCGTGTGAATACGCTTCGAGCCGGCCATGACCGGGACTCGCACAGCGCGGTGACGAGATTCCTCGGATTGAGCTCCGACCTGGTGATCGACGGGCGGTTGCCGGATACGGCGTTCACCGAGTATGGCGGCTATATGAAGTTGAACTGGGCGCCCTCGGCTGGCTCGCAGATCAGCGCCAGCTACTTGCGCAGCCAGCAAGATGGTGGAAAGCGCTTCGATCAACTGCTGGGCGGCGACGGCAACCTGATCGCAGACCTCCGCAACTTTATGCTGGATTTTGTGACGCTAAGGTTTGACCAGGTGAAGGCGGGCTGGTTCGACAATGTCTCGATCGGGTACTCATTCAACACGCAGCGTGAAGAGCGCGTCAACCAGGGCGGCAACGGCAACCCGAACGCTATGATCACTCACGAACCCGAGCGCACAAATGTGCACGGCATACACGGCTTTGCCGGGAAACAGTGGGGACCGAGAAACAACTTCCTGTTTGGCGGCGACTATTATCACGAACAGATCGACGCGGCGTCGTACGGCGCCAATCCGGCCACCCGCGTGAACACTCTCAGGCGCGGGCGAGTTCCGGACAACGCGCGATACAAAAGCGGCGGCGTCTACGCTCAAGACGTGATTGAAGCCATACCTGGGAAGCTCCGATTCGTCGGGAACGTTCGATACAGCGCTGCTTGCTACACCGCGCGCGCCGCGGACGCGCCACTGGTTGGCGGCAAGCCGCTGTGGCCTGATGATTCGCTCGACGTGTCCGACGTGACCTTCCGCGCGGGAGTCATTGCGACGCCTGTTGCGGGATTCAGCTTGTCGGCGAACCTCAGCCGTGGATTTCGCGCGCCGCACATAACCGACCTCGGCACGCTAGGTTTGACGGGCGATGGTTTCGAGGTTGCCGCGCCGGATGTGGCAGGGCTTGGCGCTACTATCGGATCAAGTGCCGCCAGCACTGCGGTCTCGACGGGCAAGCCGGTCGTGCAAGTTGATCCCGAGACGAGCATGAACTACGAGTTCGGAATCGGGTATCGCAACAAACGCTTCAACGCCAACTTTGCGTGGTTCGTCAACGATATCAACGACAACATAACCAAGCAGGCTTTGATCTTGCCCGCCGGCGCAGTGGGCAAGTCTCTCGGTGGAACGCCCATCACCTCGCAGAACGCGAACGGCGTAGTGTTCGTCGCGGCTTCAAGCGATCCGGTGCTGGTGCGCGCCAACTTCGACGACGCGCGCATCTACGGTTTCGAGCAGACGATCGACGCTAAGCTAACTTCCGACTGGTCCATCGGGACGATCTTCACCTACCTCGACGCTCGAGATAAGCGAACGGATCTTCCACCGAACATCGAGGGCGGCACTCCCGCTCCGGATGGTTACTTGAAGATTCGCTACGCTCCGGTTGGGCGGAGGTTCTGGGTCGAGCCCTATGTTCACGCGGCGAACAGACAGGATCGGCTGTCGTCTTTGGACCTGGGTGATCGCCGGACCGGCGCCGGCCGCTCGCGTGGCGCAATCTCGAACTTCTTCAACAACGGCGCGCGCTTTCGGGGGCTTGTGAACGCCGGACCGGATGGTATTGCTGGAAACGCTGACGACCGTTTGATTGCGACCGGTGAGACGCTGGCGCAGGTTCAGAACCGGGTGCTCGGCGTCGGGGTCAACTCAGCGCCGCTTTACACGGCAGTGCCCGGCTACGTGACGTTCAACGTACGAGGCGGTTTCAGGATTGCGGAACGGCACGAGGTGTTGATTGACTTCGAGAACATTGGAGACCGCAACTATCGCGGCATAAGCTGGGGAATAGACGCACCCGGGCGCGGTGTGTTTTTGAAGTACAACTTGCATTTCTGAACTCGCCCGGGTCGCAAGTTACCGCCCGGTTTAGTACGGCCGGTCTTGTGCGGCTGAACGCGACATACCGGCTACTTCGGTTCGAACTTCAGAACGGCTCCGCTCAACCCAACCGCCCAGCCCGTCCTGCTGTTGACGAAGCCCACATCCATGAATCTGGCCGGCATTGGCGCGCCAATATCGATCCAGCTCTCGCCCGCATCCGGCGTGTACAATATCGCGCCCGCATCGCCGACCGCCCAGCCGTGATCTCGATCCGTGAAAAAGATGTCGTGCATCTTGAACTCGTCTTTGATCTCGTACATCTTTCTCCAGGTGCGCCCGCCGTCGGTAGTCTTCGCTATTCGCCCGCTGCGCCCAACAACCCAACCGTCGTTTGCAGAAGTAAAGAATATCGCTCTGAACACATCCTCGGGCAGCTTCGTCTGAACCTTGGTCCAGTTGAGCCCGCCGTCGGTTGTCCGGTAAAAGCCGGCGCCCACGGTGCTGGCCCACGCGTTGTCCGCATCGAGGAAGAATACCGTTGATGTGTTTTGATCGAACGGGTACGGAATCTGGTTCCAGTTACGACCCCCGTCAACAGTGGTGAGCAGGATTCCCGGTTGCTCGGCGTATTCATCCTTTCGGCCGCCGCCCCACGCCCATCCGTGCAAGCGGTCGATGAAGTGAATCTGGTCAATCTGCTCCGGCTGTTCAAGCTCGGGCTCGCGCCGATTGCCGAGCAGCTTGAGCTTGACCTTGCCCGCCTTGCGCTGAATCGCCCAGGTCGCGCCGCCATCGGTCGTGGCCAGGATGTTCCGATCGATAGCCAGCGCCCAGCCGTGTTGAGGATCTGCAAACCACACTGACCGAATCTTGTTCTTGAACTGATCGGGTATCTGCCGCCATGTTTGTCCGCCGTCAGTTGTTTGCAGCACCTCGAACCCTTGATTCGCCTTGAGCGGGTCCTCGGCGGGCTTTTTTGGCTTCGGCTTCTGATTAGCGTTTTCGTTTTCTTCAGGTTCGCGGCCGCTCAGTCCGTTGAGCCAGCCAATGTTCTCGTCAACGAAGTTCACGCTGAAGAACGAGTCGCCTGTGCCGGTGTCTAGAGTCACCCACACGCCGGGAGCTTTCGCGGGCGAGCAGCCGGCGCTTAAGAGGATGGCAGCGGCGAGAAGATAAGAGAGTATTCGTGCTTTGGGCATTCAGGTTCCTTTGGACGCTTTCAATAGCAAAGGAATTCTATCATCGCGTGTTTAGTGGATAAACCGAAACGGGGATGCGGAAGAAACGGCGGAGGTTAATGACTCGTCGGCAAGACTCTTAGAAGGCTGGGCTCCGTTCAAGGACATTTACTGACTCATCAGAGTCACGATGCTCAGTAATGAAATCGCCGCTATTAACGCCAGCGACACGGAACCTAATCCAACGGTGAATCTGCTCGCTTCGGATGGATTGGCCTCCGCCCTCTTGTTTATCAGAACGGCGCCGCATCCTGCGCCTGCCAGGAGCCCGCCCAGATGCGCAGCGTTGTCAATTATTGCGAATCCCACCAAGCCAAGCGCGCCGATAAAACATATGTTGATGACAATCGATTTGAAAAAGCCTGGAGGAAGATTCTCTTTTTGACGGTATCCAAGCACAGCCAGAAATCCAACCAGTCCCATGAGCCCGCCTGACGCGCCAACTGATGTAGTATTGGGCAGCAGCAGCAGGCTGAAAACGCTTCCAGAGAATGCAGACACCAGGAAAACTATTGGTAAATAGGCTCGGCTCGATACGGCTTCAATCAACCTTCCAAATCCAATCAGCGCCAGGGAGTTCATCCAGATATGCATGAAGTTGACGTGAAGTGTCGCACAGGTGAATAGCCGCCAAACCTCTCCTTTCCATACCGCACTCTTAACCAATCCCGCGGCTTGTATGGACTCTTTGTCTCCAGTCAGAAACTGAATTATCGCAACGAGAATCAAGCAAGCCAGAATGGCCTTCGAATAGGTGAGCTTTGTGTTCTCAATCGACTTCGCAAAGCGTTTGGCCTCGTCGTGACGTTCCAGGTCTTCGGCGGTTAGACTCTTGCTTTGAAGAAGCTCCCAGGTACCGTGTCCAACACTCGCAACGCCAATGATGAACAACAAACTGCGAAACAGGTCGGAAACGTGTATGACATCAAAGACTACCAGGAGGATGTGCAGCAGGACTAAGGCCGCTCCCCATAACGTATTGTCAAAAGCCTCCCTTCGCCTCTCCTGTTGGTACTCCTCTAGTGAGGTATCGGGTTGATATTGTTCCTCAGCAGGAGCTATTCCTTGCTGGGCTAAAGTTTGGTACATGTCCACAATCGGCTCATTGGTATGGTGACCCGTGGGCTACACCAGCACAGTTGCGAACTCAGTTCCGAATCACGCTTTACTCATTGGGTGAACCTGGCTAGATAACTATCGACCTGGTAGTACTGGCTTGAAGACAGCTTCAAGCTGACGTTCGATCCTATCGAGCCGCTGCTCTATCGCAGCCAGTCTCTGGTCAAATCGTTTCTCCAGTTGCTCCACAAGCCTTTCCATCGCTCGTTGGTTGAGCCACGATGCTCCGAAGATAGATATAACAAGCGCTAGGATCGCGATCGCGCCTGAAATCAGAGCGACATTAGGACTCACGTCCATCTCCTTCTATCGTTACTATCAAAACCATTCTACCAGACTGTGCGCGAGATTCGAACACTGAAGTCGGTCACGCATCACGTTTTCCGCATCACTCTATCACCTCACCTTCAGCTTCACCGTGTTCGAACGTCCGCCGTCCGGGTGACGCGCCTGAAGCGTCAGCACGCCAGGCTGGTTTGTCATCGCAGCCGGTATGCGAGCAGTGAACGAGCCATCGCTGACGAAGGTCGTGCTCAGAGCGATGTCATTCGCGAACAGAATCACGCCTGGCTTGAACGCAACGCCGCCGACGGTCAGCTCGAATATTCCGCCGCCTGCCTTTATCTTGCCGCGTGAGAGGCGCGTGATGAGCGGCCCGTTTTCTACCGTCAGCGTAAGAGCGTTCGACTGAGTGCCATCGGCGTTGAGCACCAACAGCGGAAGCTCTGCTGCGCGAACGAAGAGCGTGCTCGGCACGATCGCCACCAGAGAAGTGGAAGACACGAATCTTGTCTCAACCGCCTTGCCTTGAACCTGCACGCTGGCCCCGCGCTGAAAGCGTTCACCCGCGACTGAGACTTCAAGGTTCTCAGCGCCGGTACCCGTAGTCTGAGGAGTGATTCGCGAAACTCGAGGCGGGTCATCGGCGATCAACAACCGCGCGGTTCCCGAAAGCTCACCTCTCGGGTTCTTGACCCGCACATCGGCCCCACCTCCCTCGGCAACGAGAGTGGCCGCCACCTGAGCCTCGAGCTGCGTGTCCGAGCGGAAGACAGTTGGCAGAGGCGTGTTGCCCAGCAGGACAACCGCACCCGGCAGGAACTTACTGCCCGAAACCGTCAGCGTAAACTGGCTCGAGCCAACGCGAACCGTCGACGGTGTGATCTTGCTGACGATTGGCTTGATCGTGAATGTCTGACCCGCGGCCTTTGCGCCCGGGGAAAACAACCGGCTCCCATCCGCGGCCACAATCGTGTGAAGCGTGAACGTAGCGCCATCTCCATCCGGATCGCGATTGATGGATTGACCTGCTCCGCCTTCCGCGGCGCCGAACTTGATCTCCTGTACAACGTGTCCCTGCGCGTCTTGAAGACGGATCGTGTCTCCGCCGTTGTTGAGCGACAGCCCGCCGGTCGAGGCCTTGAACACCATATGATTATCAGCCGCGTTGCCGAAGGCGCCCGTAGGCGTCCCGCCGCCGAAGACGACCACAGCTTCGAACGGAGGCACGATCGTGCCCGCCGCAAACACGTGCCTCACCGCGTCGGCATCCGATAGCTTGTAGCCGGATATGTCGAATGGTTCTCCCGAGCGGTTCAGTATCTCGACGAATTCATCTGAAGCTGAGCTGCGAGTGCCGTCACCGTTGGCATCCCCGGCCAGACCATCGGCCGGATCCGCAAGATACTCATTGATAACCAGCGGGTCTTTTATGAGCACTTTCAGCGCAACGCTGTTTGATAGTCCGAAGTCGGGATTCTCGACGGCCAGCACGACGGCGCCGGAAGTCTGAGTTAACACGGCGGGGACCTTCGCTCGCAGCCTCTCGGCGCTGACAAACGTTGTGTCGAGCGCCGCTCCGCGTTGAGTAGCTTCTATGATACGCGCCATCGCTCCGGGCTGAAACTTCTGACCCGTTATTGTGACCGTCACCTCGCCGCTACCCTCTATGACGGAGGGTGGATCGAGAGATCCGATGAGGGGCGCGTCAGGCAAGACCTGGAACACCGCGTCGTTCGAAGGAAACTCGCCAGGATTCCGCACCGAGACTGCATGCACGCCTGGCTTAGATATGAGCGATGCCGGGACCTGCGCCGCCAGCTCCGACTGCGATCTGAACGTCGTCGCCATATCCGCTCCGTCGAAGAACACCGTGGCGTTGTTTTTGAAGTTAGCGCCCCTGACCACCATCTCAAAGCCCGGTCCGCCTGCGATAGCGGTCGAGGGCGAGATCGACGTGATGACCGTCGTCGGCGGAACCACGTCGAATGTAGTTGAGTTCGATTGCTTACCGTCGCTGTTCCGCACGACGACCCCGTGTGTCCCGGTGGCCGCAGTGAATGAAGCAGGCACCGTCGCCCTCAGATCCACGACGCTGATGAACGTAGTCGCGACCGGTGTTCCATCGATCAACACCACGGCTCCGGGAGCGAAGTTCAAGCCCGTTAGGAACATCGTGAATGCTCCGCTGCCGACAATAACGACCTTTGGTGTGATCGAACTCACTATCGGCGCCGGCGGAATGATCGTCAGCGTGACGGAGTTCGAACGGTTGCCCCCCTCGTTGCGCACCTGAACAGGATGGGGCCCGCTCGTTGCTGTGACGCTCGCGGGCACTTGCGCCACAAGGTGATCGGCGGCGACGAACGCCGTGGCGACGGCTTGACCATCAATAAGGACCGTTGATGTCCCTTCGAAACCGCTCCCCAGGACCGCCATGTCAAACGGAGGCGCGCCTTTGTTAGCGCTGTCCGGAGCGATCGAGGTGATGCGCGGGGCTAAAGTGAACGGCGAGCCATTGACGCGCGTGCCGGGCGAGAACAAACGGCCGCCGCTTCCGGCGATGCTCGAGTGAGTCGCGAACGCGACGCCTGACTCATCAGGGTTGCGATTGATCGACTGGTTGGCGTTGCCTTCCGTTGAGCCGAAAGTGATCGACTCAATGACGCTGTTGAGGTTGTCCTTTAACCGGATCGTGTCGCCCCCGTTGTTGAGCGAGAGGGCGGCGGTGAATACCAGACCATTCGCGTTCGCGTTGCCGAAGTCGCCCGTTGGAGTGCCGCCGCCGAAGATGACGGCGGCCTCGCCGGCCGGAATGATCGTGCCCGGAGGAAACGTGAATCGCAAAGCGTCGGCGTCGCTGATGGAATAGCCGCTTACATCCAGCGGCGTGCCCGTGCGATTGATTACCTCGATGAATTCGTCTTGCGACGAATCGCGGGCGCCGTCGCCGTTGGCATCGCCAGCAAGTCCGTCAGGCGGGTCTGCAAGATACTCGTTGATGCCGATGCCGGCGAGCACGGTAAAGGTGACGGCGTTCGAGAGGGCCGGGCCGGGATTCTCGACCGTGACGGCGTGCGCGCCCGGCGTATTAGTGACCGAGGCGGGAACGATGGCGCCGAGCATCATCGCGGTCTGAAACATAGTGGCAACGAGCGAGCCGTCAACGCGAACCTGCGACGCCGGATCAAAGTGACTTCCTGTGACTGTGATGGGTACGTCACCGTTGCCGACGCTCGCTGCTTCCGGCGAGATTGAGTTGATGACCGGGTTGGGTGTTGTGAACGGCGCGCCGTTGACGCGAGTGCCAGGCGAAAAGAGCCGCCCGCCGCTGCCGGCCGCCGCGGAGTGCATCACAAAGCCGCCGACGCCCTCGGGGCTGCGGGTGATGGACTGATTGGCGTTGCCTTCCGTCGAGCCGAAAACGATGGACTCAATCGTGGTGCTCAGCGCGTTTTTGAGTGTAATGGTATCGCCGCCGTTGTTAAGCGAGAGGGCGGCCGTGAAGACCAGGCCATTCGCCTGTGCGTTGCCGAACTCGCCGGCCGGAGTTCCGCCGCCGAAGATGACCGCGACCTCGCCGGCTGGAATCACCGTGCCCGAAGGAAAGGTGAAGCGCACGCTGTCGGCGTCGCTGACCGAATAGCCGCCGACGTTGACGGGAGCGTCTGTTCGATTTACTACTTCGACGAATTCGTCCTGGGCGGCGTCGCGGACGCCGTCGCCGTTGGCATCGCCGGCAAGTCCGTCAGGCGGGTCGGCTAGGTACTCGTTGATGCCGATGGCTGCCAGCACGGTGAAGGTCACGCTGTTGGAAACAACCGGGCCCGGATTCTCGGCCGTGACGGCGTGCGCGCCCGGCGTACCGGTGACCGAGGCGGGGATCGTGGCATTCAACGTCATCGGGTTCTGAAACGCGGTGGCGATCAACGAGCCGTCCACGCGCACGTGCGATGCCGCTTGAAAGTTGCTCCCGGTGAGTGTAACGGGAAGATCGCCGCTGCCTACAACTGCCGAATCGGGCGTGATCGACGCAATCACCGGGTCGGTGGTGGTGAACGAGGCGCCGTTGACACGAGCGCCCGGCGAAAAGAGCGCGCCGCCGCTTCCCGCCGCTGTCGAGTGTGTAATGAACGCTCCGATTATGTCCGGGCTACGGGTGATCGATTGATTGGCGCCGCCTTCCGACGAACCGAACGTCACGGAGGTCACGGTCGCCGCGAGATTGTCTTTGACGGTGATAGTGTCGCCGCCGTTGTTGAGCGAAAGGCCCCCAGCGCCTGCGGTGAACACCAGCCCGTTCGCTGTTGCGTTGCCGAACGCGCCGGTAGGTGTGCCGCCGCCGAACACAACGGCAGATTCACCAGGCGGGATCACTTTGCCGGCGGGAATTGTGAACCTGACTTGCGTGGCGTCGCTTATGGTGAAGAGTCCGACATCGAGCGGAGCGACGCCGTTATTGACTATCTCGACGAACTCGTCGTCGGCCGCATCACGAACGCCGTCGCCGTTAGCGTCGCCTGCCAAATCGCCCGCAACGCTTCCGGCCGGATCCGCGAGGTATTCGTTGATGATGAGAGTCGCAGTCTGCGCTGTTAGCGGCGCGTCGGGAGACGGATTCTGAGTCTTGCGCGACGCGAGCACGGACAACAAAAGGCCCGGCGCCAGAATAAAAATGCAGAGAGCTGAGATGACTCTTTTCTTAAGCATGTGCTGCTTCCATCAAGTCGTTTTTCCGCCTGCGCACAATCGAATTGGAAAGTTGACGCCTCGAGTTTGATCTTCGGAGATACCCAGTGGCAGCGATGCTACCCTAAAAACTACCCTCATGTCTATGACTCAAAGCAAAGCGCCGATGGCGCCAAAAGGGTAGCGGCCCTCGCTTTCTAACCTGTAAGGGCGCGCCTCCGTGCGCGCCCCTCGATCGCCTTGTCAAACTTTTCAGAGTGAAGGGGCGCGCACCAAAGCACGCCCTTACGGGTTATGCCGGCCAGCCCGCGCTCGCACTTGAAAAAAAGCATTGCTTGAATCATTATCAAATTCCCCAAAGCGAACGTTACGCTTTTTGATAAACACATTTGGCGCTGATACACCGGAGGACTTCGGGATGAGAGAGAGAAAGATGGAGCACGAGTTGGGACTCGACTTCTTGCGCGTTGTTGAAGCCGCGGGCATCGCTTCTGCGCAGACCATGGGCCAGGGCGACCGCAAGTATTCAGATCACGTTGCTGTCGAAGCCATGCGCGAAGTCATGGACACGGTCCCGATGCGCGGCGAGATCGTAATCGGTGAGGGCGAGCGCGACGATGCGCCTATGCTGTACATCGGAGAGAAGGTCGGGCTGGGCCATCACGCCGACGTCGAAGACGCCGATAACTATCCTGAAGTCGACATCGCAGTCGACCCGCTCGAAGGCACTAACCTTTGCGCTACCGGCTCGTCTAACGCCATCGCTGTGATGGCGTGCTCGGAAAAGGGAGGACTGCTGCACGCGCCTGATCTCTACATGCAGAAGCTAATCGTTGGGCCGTCGTCGAAGGGAGCGGTCGATCTTGACGCGCCCGTCAAGGATAATCTCCGGAGCATCGCGCGACGGCTCAACCGCGATATCGAAGACCTGGTAGTCATCGTCCTTGAGAGGCCCCGCCACCAGAAGCTGATCGCGGAGATCCGCGAAGCGGGGGCGCGCATCAAGTTGATCACGGACGGTGATCTTTCGGCGGGCATCTCCGCCGCAGTCGCGGGCTCGGGGATTCACGCGGTTATGGGTACCGGCGGCGCGCCTGAGGGCGTTTTGACGGCGGCGGCGATGAAATGCCTGAACGGGCAGATACTCGCGCGGTTCGTGTTGAGGGAGCAACTCGAAGATGTCGACGACCGTAACAGGATCGCTGACGGCGCCCTCGAGCGAATGAAAGAGATGGGAATAAGCGACCCGCGGCGCATCTACGACACCGACGACCTCGCGCCTGGAAAGAAGATCATCTTCGCGGCGACCGGAGTTACAGACGGAACGATACTTCGCGGCGTGCGCTTCTTCGGAACGGGCATACGCACGTCTTCGATCATCATGGCCACCGAGCGCACTAAGCGTGTGCGCTTCATCGACACGGTTCACATAGAAGGCGGCCCGGATACGGTTGTGAGGTTTTAGTCAGTAGTCAGTAGTCAGTAGTCCGTGGCTAATATACCGACCTGGAGACCACAGACTACGGACTACAGACTACGGACTACGGACCACGGACTATGGTAGAAAAACCCTCGAAGCTTCAGCCAGCGCTCCTCGGCGGCTTGGTGCTCGGTCTCGGCTCAGTCATTCCGGGGATCTCTTACGGGAATCTGTGTTGTTGCGGGTGGGGAATTGTTGGCGGCGGCCTTGCGGCGTACTTGCTGATCAGGCGCTCGCCAGTGTTGCCAATCAGCAAGGGCGAGGGAGCCTCGGCTGGTGCGCTAGCGGGCGTTGCTGGCTCGCTGATCTACCTGATTGTCGGGGTTCCGCTCAGCTTGTTACAGTGGAATAGCGTCGTCGCTCAGATGGAGCAGAGGGCCGCGAACGTTCCGGACGCGGCGAGCCGCGAGATGATGACGCAGATTGTCGCGACGATGCAGAACCATCCCGTGCTGATCGCCCTGGTGGTCTGGGTTGTCTTTGCGATCGTCGGTATAGGCGTCGCGGCGCTGGGAGGGTTGCTCGGGGTGGCGATGTTCGAAAAGCGCAAGGGTCAGTATCCGCCTCAGCCACCTTTTAGCGGGGGCATCCCGCCCGGCTATGCGCCGCCTGGCCCGCCTCCCGGCGGTCCGCAACGTCCGGGTGAAGCGCCGTATGGAGCGAGTGATCCGCCGTACTAGCAGGCTGCTGAAAATGTCGATGACAGACAAGTATTCGAGGGCAATCCCACCAACGCAGTTGGTGGGATTGTCGGTATCCCCCGAGTGAGGCGGTGCTCGCTCTACTAGACGACTGTACGCACGGTCGGCCTTCCCGTTATCCCAAAGGTCCGCTTGCGCTCCTCCGGGCGAGGCTGGCAATGACCGCCGCGAGCTCCTCAGGTTCGGCTGGCTTTGCGATGTGGATCTGGTATCCGACAGACAGCGCGCGCGAGCGGTCTTCAACTCTCCCATAAGCCGTCAACGCAATTGCGGGCACCTTGCGGCCCCCGCGATTTGCTTCCGATTGCCTTACCTTGCGCATAAGCTCGTAGCCATCTTCATCGGGCATTTCTATGTCGCTCACGATTACGTCCGGTTTCCACTCGCTCAACAATCTCATCGCTTCGTCGCTGGAAGCGCATGCTCGCACCTCTGCGCCGAGCTGCGCGATCATTATTCTCAACATATCGCGCGTATCGGGTTCATCGTCGACGACCATCACGCTCACTCCCTCGAGTCTCGACGAAGGCTCCATCGAGATGCTCCCGCCAGCGGCCGGGTGGACGCGATCCCCGTCCACTCTATCAATGCGAGCCACAATCAACGGAAGCTTAACGATGAATGTCGCGCCCATTCCTTCGCCGGGACTATTCGCATCGGCGGTCCCGCCGTGCATCTCCACAAGGTGGCGCACGATCGCCAGCCCAAGACCCAGTCCGCCGTGTCTACGGGTGCTGGTAGCATCGGCCTGCCGGAACCGGTCGAAGACATATGGCAGGAACTCGGCGCTGATTCCCTGTCCGGTGTCGCTCACCACGATCTCA
>JBGQGO010000061.1:0-15810 GCA_041497455.1 Blastocatellia bacterium
CCTCCATCGAAAAACACAAAGCCGAGCTCATAGGCCTCAGCGATCAGATATGGGGTTTCGCCGAGACCGCGCTGCGTGAGACTCGCTCATCGAAGCTGCTGGCCGACTACGCTGAGAAGCAAGGCTTCCAGGTCAACCGCGGAGTCGCCGGTATGCCTACCGCGTTCGTCGCCAGCTACGGGCAAGGCCGGCCCATCATCGGGATTCTCGGCGAGTACGATGCGCTTCCGGGCATCTCGCAAAAGGCTCAACCCGTGAAAGAGGCTCTGGAAGCCGGTTCTGCGGGTCACGGCTGCGGGCACAACTTATTCGGCGCGGCCAGCCTGGGCGCCGCCGTCGCCATCAAAGAGCTGATCGCCGCGGGCAAGCTCAAAGGCACGATTCGCTTTTACGGCACTCCCGCTGAAGAATCGGTCGGCGGCAAGATTTACATGGCTCGCGATGGCCTCTTCAAAGACCTCGACGTCTGCATGGCATGGCACCCCGAAGACAAGATCGTAGCCGACGTCGATAGCTCGCAGGCGATCGTCGATTTCATCGTCGAGTTCAAAGGCAAAGCCGCTCACGCCGCCGCCGATCCCTGGAACGGACGAAGCGCAGTCGCCGCGCTCGAGTTTTTCACAACCGGTCTCAATCGCATGCGCGAGTTCGTCAAACCTACTGTTCGCATGCACTATGTCATTCAGAAGGGCGGCGATGTGCCAAACGTCGTGCCTGAGTATGCAAGGCTCTGGTGCTGGTTGCGTGATTCGAAGCGCACCGGAGTAGAGGAACTGTTGAGTCGCGCTCGAAAGATCGCTGAGGGCGCCGCGCTGATGGCAGGCGTTGAATCAAAGCTCACGATACAGAGCGGCGACTACGAGATGCTCGCCAACCTGACCGGGGCGAAACTGATCCACGCGAACATGACTTGGCTCGGCCCGATCCAGTACACGGCCGAGGAACAGGAATTCGCAAAGGCGATTCAGCGCGCGACCGGCGTCGAGGTCAAGGGCTTGAACGGCGCAGTTCAGCCGCTCGAACCACCGAAAAAAGATCCGGAGGGCGGCTCGACGGACGTGGGCGATGTAAGCTGGATCGTGCCCACGCTGCATCTGTCGGTGACGACTGCACCCGAGGGCGCTCCGTGGCACGCGTGGCCGGTGGTTGCGTGCGGAGGAATGTCGATAGGGCACAAGGGAATGGCGTACGCGGCGAAGGCACTCGCTGCGACGATGGTTGATTTGTTTGAGGATGAAAAGGCTCGCGAAGCTATTCAGGCGGAGTTCAAAGAGAAGACCAAAGGCGAAGTCTACAAGCCTTATGTTCCAGAAGGGCCTCCTCCAATCCCTAAGAATTGAGACGGCCTTCGACGAAAGAGACCGTGTGAAAACTCCCGGAATCCCATCCACGGGAAGTGGGTGGATCGTGGAGGTGCGGCCTGCAAACGACGGCGGCTTGACGGCTTCTTCAAATACCACCCACGGGAGTGGGTGGATCGTTCAAGTCCAGCCTACAAAGGGCGCCCCGAGATTCCCGTTTTGCCCTCTCTCCCCTCGCGGCGCGAGGGGAGAGAGATAACCAAAACCGAAGGGTCGGGCCGCCTCGGTTGTAGGCCGCACCTGAACAATCCACCCACTGCCGTGGGTGGTATTCCCGGAGTTTCACACGGTCTCGAAGTCCGCGGAGCCTGGCTAGCGAGGCGGATACCTGACGTGAACGTCTACTTGATCCGGGTCGCTGCTCCGAGGTTTTCATACCACTTCAGATTCGTCGTAGCCGTGCCGATACAAGCCACATCAGGTCGTCCGTCTCCGTTCAAGTCGGCAACGGCGCACCCGGCGGCGCCCATGCCGCCATCGTCAAGAACCTGCCGTGACCAGCGACGTCCTTTGGGATCTTCCGCGGAGTGGATGTATACGCTTCTGCCCTGGCCACGATACCCGGCGATTATTTCATCTCTCCCGTCGCGATTCAGGTCTGCCGTCAAGAGCGCGTGGCCATCGTTCAGACTCGTGTCAATCACCTGCCGCTGCCAGCTCTGTCCTTGCTTGTGGTAGACGACGACCTGGTTGCCGTGCCAGGGCTCGATTGTGGAAATGAATCGCTCTTTCCCCAGTCTGCCCACGGCGATTTCGCTCGAACCGCTTCGAGGCCACGGATCGGGATTTCCATTTACGATCCTTGTGCGCGCCCACCGCTTGTTCTTTCCGAAGCTGAACAGGTCCACTCCAAGAAAACTCGCCGTCAGGATGTCCTCTCGTCCATCCTTGTCCCAGTCCGTAATCAAGAGCCCGTGCAACACACCTTCAAGGTCTTGCGAGATGATTTCCCGTTTCCAAGATCCAGGTCGGTAAAACACAAGCGGAACGGCGCCTTTGTAGTCAGGCGGTTTTACCAGCGCGCCGGCGAGCGGAGCGTTGACCAGAACCTTTCTTCCATTCCCATCCATATCGACCCATCGCAGCCGATGCGAAGTGGAGAGCCGATCAATCTCGATCATCTCCCATGGTTGCGAAGGATCGCCCTTGTGTTTGAGCAGCGAAACGATACCGATGCTTCTTGCGGGATCAGGAGCGAATTCGTGAGCCAGGGCGATCTCCGGAATGCCATCTCCATCAATGTCCCAAGCCGCGCAGTTGATTGGGCCGGAAATATTCCCGACGATCACGTGGCGCTGCCATCCGGGGTTTTCAAACCAGATCAGTTCTTTCAATCCGCTGGCGACCGCGATCAAATCCGGCTTGCCATCGTGATTGATGTCTGAGACGACTACCTGGTAACCACCGTTCAAATCGGTGGCGATTGTGTGCTCTACAAATCTTGCAGGGGGAGCGGGGCTGTAGGCCGGTTGAGAGCCAAAGAGATTGAGTGGAACAAGACAGGCAGCAACACCCACGATCAGCAATCGCATACTCTCCTCCACTCCTTGCGCAGTATTCGCTGCGGTGAACCGAGGCCTTCGTATGTTTGCCCTACATATATTGGCTCGTAACGGCTCAGACACCACTCGCATACTGAACCAACCTACGATACCAGTCGGGCTTCTCTCGAAGGGTCACCCCAGCTCTGTCCATCTCTGAGAGGGCTCTCTGGATGTCGTCCGCTAGCTGGTCCGTGGGGACCAACTTGCCCTTCTTACCCCTTGGACTGAAAGCCACCAACTGAAACTCACAGTCCTGTGGCCAGTCCGTTACACGAAGCACACAGCCGTCATTCGTTTCAACAACGGTGGCTCCGGTTCGGTCGGTTTCAATCGGAATCGCAAGCTTCAACATGACTGCCCCTTTCTCTTTTTTATGGCGTAACGTTCAATTGCAGCACAATGGAGGATAGTCGTGTTCCATCGATCAAGCTGATGCTAGCTTTGTTCGGATGTCTCGCCTCCGTTATAGCCGCCCGAGTAAAGGAACTTGTTGTTACAAAAACGCCCTTCGCCGTCGTGTTCAATGCGCCTCTAAAGCTATTAATGTCGGGGCTGCCCACGGCGTGCCGCCACCGTTTTACTTGTGCTTGGACGTGTGTTCCGGCGAAAAAGTAATTGGCGTCTTCGACGTAGGCGTTTATGTCAATTCCACCATCGCCGCTAGCCCTGGTCACCGAGACTCCCACAAATCCACTCCTTTCCATAACCCGCTTGATGAAGTGTTCAAAGTCCAGCGGAGCGATCTGGAGCAGTCTAACCCGGACACTTTCGATTTCAGCGACCGGCAACGTGCACTCGGGCGACTCGCTCTCAAGAGAAGCAGCGACCTCTCGGTCGAGACTCACAAGCGGGTTGCTTCGCAGGGATTGCGCAAGTAGCGCGGCTGTTATGGTCATTGCCTCGGCGATAGGAATGACCTCGGGAACACGATGAATACCGAATTCAAACAACCAAACCTTGCGGATATTTCCTTTCCTGTCTGTTTGGTTTTCTTGATAGTGGCGAAGGAGTTCCAGGAGACCGAGAAATCGGTACGTCTGTCTGCCTAGATTCACGAAACCGAAGAACGGGGTCGGAATAGTGTACTGCTCGGCTAGGCGCTTGTTTCGGCCCCTTAGTTCTTGATCCCCTTCACGACCCTGCGCAGTGTAAATCAAAACGTCGCCTTCAATGCGGTCGTGATACGGGTTCTCGGTCTTTAGCCTTCCCGAGTTCTCAGACTGCTGTGAGCACAGCGACGTGCCGTACATTGCGGCTAGCATCCAAAGCTGGTCGGATGCCTCCAAGATTCTCGACATCCAGGGCGAACCGGATCTGGTCATTCGTGTAAATCTCGCCGACCCTAAAGCTTGAGACTGTGGTCATCTGTTTCTCCCACCTTCGACGGATTTCTCTTTGAGAGACGAATCGGCGAGCCCTTCTTCTTCGAGAACATGTCAGCCCTTTATCGAGCGTCAATCATAGTTGAAGAATCCGATTTTACAAACATAGCTAGCGATGATGATCTCCTGAAATTCATCTAACGCAGCTCGATCTCGCCCCGCGCCGTGCGAAGGGTAGCGACGAGGCACTGGTCTGGAGCAAGATCGGCAAGTTGTCACAAGCTCCCTTTCTTGATCGCTGACAAAAACAAATCATCCGTCTTCCGAGCTCGCACAATCAGCGCGGAAGGCGCCGGCGCTTCCTGCTCGAAACGCCGCAGCCGATCTTCATCATTGGTAAGCGAAGCAGGCAGCACTTTGATCGCCACTTCCGCGATTCAATCGGTATCGCGCGCGCGATAGACCTCGCCCATACCGCCCGCGCCGAGTGGGGAGAGAATCTCGTACGGACCGAGTTGAGTGCCTTTGGCCAGTGTCACTCAATCCCCTCCAGCAATCTCGCGATCTGCTCCGGTGAAGGAAGCTGACCCTGCAATTCAGCAGGCAGTTCTGTGACCATGCGATAGGTACCGACGCCGATGGCCTTGTTCGATTCACGGAGGGCATACTCGACAAGGGTCTTGTCTTTCGACTTGCAGAGAATGATGCCGATGGAGGGACTCTCATCCGGCAGTCGCACCTGATCATCCAACACCGCCAGATAAAACTGCATCTTGCCGACAAACTCAGGCAGGAACTCTCCGACCTTCAATTCAACCGCTACCAGCGCACGCAGTCTGCGGTGAAAGAGCAGCAGGTCAATGAAATACTCCCTATTGCTGACTGTGAGTTGATACTGACTGCCGAGGAAGGCAAACATCCCGCCCATTTCGCGGAGAAAGGCTTCGACTCTTGCGAGTAGCGCCTGTTCCAGTTGACGCTCGTTGTACTCGTCACCAAGTTCGAGGAAATCGAAGGTGTATTCATCCTTCACCGCGAGCTTCGCCTGCGCGCGAATGTCGTCCGATACGGTTCGGTCGAAGTTGGTCTGGTTGAGCAGAGTCTTTTCGTAGGTTTGATTGTCGATCTGGTGAATCAGAACGTTCTTTGTCCAGCCCAACTTGCGCGTCATTCGAATGTAGAATTCGCGCTGGAGATCATCTTTGCAATTCATCAGGATGATGTCGTTATGCGTCCAGCCAATTTCTCTCACCAATGGTGAGAGTTTTTCGCTACCGGAATAAGATTCGTAAAACTGCCTCATCCGCCACAGGTTCTGCGCCGAAACCCGCTGATACCGTGGAACTCGTGCCGCAAATCAGCCGCCAATCGTTGGACCACTGACTTGCCCCATGTTTCTCCCTGCTGCCGGGTGACGATCATCTGCCCGATGTCCCAGTACAGCCCAATCAGTTCTTTATTGACAGCACGCAGCGCAGCGTATTGCGCTGTGCGAATCCGCTCCTTTACTTCAGCCAACAGCGCGGTGTAGTCATTCGGGATCAGGTCGCTCATTCGCTTACCTCTGCCTCTTCTTCATGCCCCTGTGTTGGGGGACAACGATTCCTTCATCGGGTCTGCCGTCTCACTTAGTGGAGCCTGCCTTCTGTCTCGGAGTCGCCAGCCGGAAGGCTGAGTTCCACGCTCAGCTCATCAAGCAAAACTCTGGCGTCTTTCAGATCAGCGGTGTCGAAGCCTTCCGTGAACCAGCCGTAAATGTTTGCGAGGATCGCTCGGCCTTCTTCGCGCTTGCCCTGCTGCCGCCACAAGCGTGCGAGGCTCATTACTGCACGCAACTCAAATGATTTCGCCTGCTGGCGCCGCGCAATTTCGATAGCCTGGTGAAAGCACGACTCGGCTTCTGACGGCGAAACGACTCCCGCCTTCACCAACGCGTCTCCTCTGAGTCTGTACAGCTCGGCCTCGTAGAAAGGCTCATTGGTCTGCTTCGCCACATCAATCGCTTCTCTAAGCGCCTCGAGTCCTTCTTCTACGCGCCCGGCCTGGTTCAGAGCTTCAGTGAGCAGAGCAAGGAAGTAGCCGTGCTGCTGTCTGGTTCCGATTGCAAGAGACGACGCTACGCCTTGGCGGATCAGCGCAATTCCTTCTTCTTCCTGATTCTGCATGGCCAGTGCCCAGCCGCGCGTCAACATTGCGACGGCGGCGTAATATGGCAGCCCGTGCTCTTCGGCGTGCCTCGCCGTCGCCGCGGCAAGTTCCAGCGTCTTCTCCACGTGGCGATGAAACGCTTCCAAGTATGCAGCCAGCGCGAGCGTGTTGGCGACGGCGACTGGAAAGCGCAAACGCTCAGCCTTGGCGATAGCCTCATTCATCACCTGTTGTGATTGGTCGGGATAGCCGAGATAAAGGAGCATCCGAGCCAGATGCGCGCGGCTGAGCACAGCGCCATACATGGAAGACACGGAGTCAATGCCGGCGGCATCGTGAATGGCTATAGTCTGCTCGAAATGATCGCGGGCGGCCGCGAACTGGCCCAGGTAACATTTGCTCAGCCCTATCACCCAGTGAGATTGCATAAGCATGGCCTGGTTCCGCGCAGTTTCCGCCAGGCGCAGGCATTGTTCGCCGTGGTCGAAAGCGCGTTCGTATTCGGCTCGCACAACATAAACTATGGCCAGGCTGAACTGCGCGCGGAAAAGTTGAATGAGCTCGTTCAGTTGCAAGCTAAGCTCGCGTGCTCGGATGAAAGCCTGCTCGACTTCCGGCAAGGCATAGCCTTTGGCGACCATCAGCGATTGCCCCAGCATCGTTTGCAGCGCGAGTTCCTGCTTCGCGCATTCAGACATTTCCGGCAGCAGCCGCAGCATTTCCAGACCGCGCTGCGCCAGCACGCCGGCTTCCTGAAGGGCGAATACTTCTGAGGCATTGTTCGCCGCCACAAGGTAATGGTCGGCAGCTCGTGACCAGTCCCGAGCGGCCTCGAACAGAAACGCCAGCTCCGAAGCCACCGTCGCGCTCTGTTTCCCGTAACAACCGAGCAGCGCCTCGGCGACCGTCGCGCTCAACTGAGCCCTTCGCGTTGGCCTGAGCGACGCGTACAACGCGTTCTGATAAAGCACGTGGACGAATCGATATCGCAATGTCAGCACGCGTCCTGGAAACTCCCTCTCACTGACGAACCGAACCAACGCATAGACTCGCTCGAGGGTCTCCAGGCGCTCTTCAATATCCGCCGGGTCCAGCTCGAGGGCTTTGGCGACGATTGCCGAATCGAACTCATATCCCTGCACGCTGGCGGCCACCAGTAAGCGTCTATCTTCTTCGCTCAGTTGCGCGATCTTGCGCCCAATCATCCCGCGCACGGATTCCGGCAAGTCGCGCTCGATGGCGGGCAGCGACTGTGCGAGCACCCATCGCCCTTGGTCGGAGGCGATCACTTGACGATCACGGAGGTAGCGCACGAGATCTGCCATAAAAAGCGGATTGCCTTCGGTCTTGGAATGAATCAGCGCGGGCAGTTCAGCAGGGAAGCGATGTTCCGGGAATTCGAGCGCAAGATACGTTTCGATCTCTGAGCGCGACAGGAACTCAAGCTCAATCTCACGGCACACACCTCGCGCCTGCAAGTCAGGCCTGACCTGCAGGAACGGATGCTTCGCCAGCAGCAGATCCGATGGACGATACGTCGCGATGATCAGCACTCGCATCGAGTCGAATTTACTCGCCAGATAAGCCAGCAGATCAATCGTTGAGACATCGGCCCAGTGGAGGTCATCAAAGAAAAGCACGAGCGGCCGGCGTTCTGAAATCTCTTCAAGCAACGCGCCGAATTCGCGTTTCATTCGTTCTTGTGAAGCAGCGCGTTCCGCGAGCAATCGCTCCACCGAAGAATCATCCGGCTGAAGCGGCATGGCCTGGGCGTACCAGGTCGGGGCAAGCCGCTTCGTCGTCTGCACAATGGACTCAGTACCCAATAGCGACGTCCGCGACTGCCCATCGGCCCCGCGTAACAGGCTGTCGAGCGCTTCGAGCCACGGCAGGTAGGCTTCGGTGCCCGCCAGGCGCTCGGAACATCGTCCGCGCGCGATGATACAAGCCTGGTTGCCGGCGCGCAGATCACTGAGGAAGTCTTCGACCAGAGTCGTCTTGCCCATCCCGGGCTCGCCCGGCACGCACATCAGCAGTCCCTTGCCGGCGACAGCAGAGGCGAGTGCCTCACGCAATTCCGCGTGCGCCTTCTCTCGGCCCACCGTATGACGTGTGCGAGGCCGCAGTACCGGGGAGCGGCTCTCTCCGCTCGGGCGCTGCCCTCCGATTTCAGCCAGCGCCATCTCCACCTCTGCCGCCGTGGGCCGCAACCGTGCGTCCTTCTCGAGCATTCGCAGGATCAGGATTTCAAGCGCAGAAGCGATTTCAGGATTCAAGCGTGAAGGGGTGGCGGGTACTTGCCCGGTAATGGCATTTAGCGTGCCGAGTATCGAATCTGTCGCAAACGGATGCCGCCCCGTCGCCATCTCGTAGAAGATCATTCCGAGTGAGAAAATGTCCGAAGGATGGCTCACACTTTCGCCGCGCGCCTGCTCCGGTGACATGTAGCGAACGCTGCCGAGGAGTGTGCCCGGCTGCGTGTATTGCAGAGTCGCTGCTTCTCTGTCCATCCCGGTGGGCACGAGCCGGGCCAGCCCGAAGTCGAGCACCTTCAAGTAGCCGTCATCGCGCACCATGATGTTCTCAGGCTTGATGTCACGGTGTGTAATACCAGCCGTATGCGCGGCGCCCAGCGCCTTCGCCATCTGGCTGCCAAGTTGTGCCAGCGCGTCGAGCGAAAACCCTTCGTCAATCAATGCTCGGAGCGTGCGTCCCCCAACCAGTTCCATCACGATGAAGCGTCCGGACTCGACTTCCCCGAGTTCGTGAATGGTGACGATGTTCGGATGATTGAGCGCAGACGTAGCGCGCGCTTCCTGCTCGAATCGCAGCAACCGGTTTGCGTCGGTGGCGAACGAGGCAGGCAGGACTTTGATGGCGACTTCGCGGTTCAATCGTGTATCCCGCGCGCGCCAGACCTCACCCATCCCGCCCGCGCCGAGCGCGGAGAGGATTTCGTAAGGACCGAGTTGAGTGCCTTTGGCCAGTGTCATTCAATCCCCTCAAGCAATCTCGCGATCTGCTCCGGTGAAGGAAGCTGACCCTTCAATTCAGCAGGCAGTTCTGTGACGAAGCGATAAGTACCAACGCCGATGGGTTTGTTCGATTCACGGAGGGCATACTCGAGATGATACTGACTGCCGAGGAAGGTGAACATCCCGCCCATCTCGCGGAGGAAGGCTTCGACTCTGGCGAGCAGCGCGTGCTCCAATTGACGCTCGTTGTACTCATCACCAAGCTCGAGGAAATCGAAGGTGTATTCATCCTTCACCGCGAGCTTCGCCTGCGCGCGAATGTCTTCCGATACGGTTCGGTCGAAGTTGGTCTGATTGAGCAGAGTCTTTTCGTAAGTTTGATTGTCGATCTGGTGAATCAGAACGTTTTTTGTCCAGCCCAACTTGCGTGTCATTCGGATGTAGAATTCGCGCTGAAGATCATCCTTGCAACGCTCGAGAATTATCAGGTTGTGCGTCCAGCCAATTTCTGCAACCAATGGTTGCAGTCTTTCTGATTGGCAGTAACTGGCATAGAAGTTCCGCATATACCACAGATTGCGTGCAGAGAATCCGCTCAGCCCCGGAAACTCGTCCCGCAAATCTGCTGCCAGTTTCTCGACGATTGATCGCCTCCACTTCTCATCTTGCTGCCGCGTGACGATCATCTGCCCGATGTCCCAGTACAGCGCGATCAGTTCTTTATTGACCGCGCGCAGCGCAACGTATTGCGCGGTGCGAATGCGCTCTTTGATTTCAGCCAGCAGCTTGATGTAATCATTCGGGATCAGGTCGCTCATTGGCTACCTCTGCTTCATTTGTGTGCCTGACTGAAGAGCCATCAGAGTTGAGTTGCCGCGCCGGAGAATATCAGAGCAGTAGAGCTGAGAACAAGAACACCGCTCGGTCTTAAGAGCTGTGCCTAGCGGAGCTCGACATCGCCGTTCGGTGTGCGGATTGTTGCGATGATGGCGGGCGTGGACCCTGAGTCTACGCGGAGGTTCAACCCGAGAGTAGTAAGCTCCGCTTGGACCCGATTAGCATCCGGATGCTCGGATCGAAGAGCGACCAGCAGACAGCCCTTAGGCAGGCTCGCTGCTGGTTGCGGGGTCTCGCCCCAGTCGATGAAGAACGGGATGATTCCACCTTCATTCAATGCAGGCGCAACGGTGAGACGCCACGACAACAACACACCATCCGGACGGCGACGACTTCCGGCCTGTACTTGACCGAGATCGAGACCGCGACTTTTCGCGTTCTCGACGATGGCTTCGAGGTCCGTCCCTTTCGCGGCCCACGTGACCAGCCGGGGCGCTTGAAGCTCGTCGATGCCGAAGCGCCGCGGCCGGGAAGGTTTTGGCTGGTCTGGATCTGGTCCAATGATCTCAAGGTATGTGTTATCACCTAACCCGATCAGCGCGTTGCGAGTGCCCCAGCCCGGGTGCTGACCTCCAGGCACCGCGCTCACACCAAGGAGCCGCTCGACTTGCGTGATGCCAGCCGCGAGATCCGGTGTTGCATAAACGAGGTGATCGACCTTGGACAAGAACTCATTTCTCATTTGTTGCTGACCGTATGCGCCGATGAAAAAGCACGCCGCGATCCCGACGGATGCGATAGCGCGCTTGAATCCTCTCATCGACACTCATCCTCGTTTCGTTCAATCTAGAGGGACCGATTCGGCAATAAATCCGTGCAAATCCGTCGAATCAGTGTCATCCGTGGTCTATATCGGTTTGTTAGTTTCGCCAGACCACGGATGACACTGATCCGACGGATTCGCGCGGATAACACATCTTCGCTGACTACGCGATCCGAACCTGATCGATCTTTTCCGAGCGTGGCTCCAGCCCGGCGTAGTCTTGCGCCGCGCGCGGATGAAAAAGGTCGTACGTTTCGATCTCGTCATCGGTGACCGGAGTCAGCGCGAGGTCGGCGTATTCGTATCGTCGAGGATCGTGCTTGATGCGCAGATAGATCCGCCGCAGCTTGATGTAAAGCGCGGCCCACCGTCCCAGTTTCGTAGCGGTCTCCAGAAAGTATGCCGGATAAAACTGCCAGGCGGGGATGATGGGCATCCCAGGCCGCCGGTCTCGGCGCGACTTGAATCTCAGAAAGCCACCTTCGAGCGGATGAATCTTTTCGAGTTCAATACACCCCTTGAACCACGTGATCAAGAACAACGCGTTGCCCGCGTTCGCGGGCGTCGCCGCCACGCGGCGCAACACCGTCTCGATGTGATCGGTCGTGTAGTACGTTTGCCAGGCCAGCCGGTAAGCGCGCTCCCATTCCTCGCCAGACATTCGCGGATGGCTCGCGGTCACGTGGTTGAGGTCGTACTTGTTCATGTCGGCGTCAAGCAGGGCGCCAGCCCGGACAAGCTTCACGTGGTCCTCCGAACCCGGCAGCGGCGTAAGATAGAAGAACTCGAGAAGATCGACCGGCAGTTCTTTCTTGATGATCTCAATGTCGCGCACGATCGAATCGGGAGTGTCGCTCGGAAAGCCAAGGATGTAGCCGGCGTAGGTGATAACGCCCGCCGCTTTCCAGGCGAGCAGCATCTTCCGATACTCGGTGATCTTGTTCTGCCGCTTCTTGGCGCCGACAAGACTGTCGGGGTTGATGTTCTCGAGTCCGATGAAAACTCGCCTGACACCAGCTCGCGCGCACTTCTCGATGAAGTTCGGGATGCGATGGCACAGCGTGTCGACCTGGATGATGAAGCCGATCTTCAGCCCTTCAACTTCACGCAGGTGGATCAGGCGATCCAGGATCGGTTCCCAGTTTTTGTTGCGCGCGAAATTGTCGTCGGTGATGAAGAAGCTATGAAGACCTTGCGCGACGTTGGTTCGCACAACTGTTTCGACGTCATCGGGCGAGCGGAAGCGCGACTTGCGGCCCTGGACGTTTATGATAGTGCAGAACGAGCACTGATAGGGACACCCGCGGCCTGCGTCGAAACTGGTCACACCGCCTGCGGTGCGCTTGGCTCGCACTGAAGCGATCAGCGGCGCGGGTGCGCCTTCGATCCCCGGCAGATCATCCATGAAGTTGTAGACGGGCTTGATCGTGCCGGCGGCAGCATCCAGGAGCACTTGATCGAGCCGCCCTTCCGCCTCACCGGCGAACAACGAAATACCCAGGTCCCTTGCGCGGTCAAGATCGGCATCCTTGCCGCCGAGCATGCTGATCGTGCCCGACACGTGGAAGCCGCCGATAGCTACGGGGATGCCGCGCTCGCGTAGCGGACGAGCAATGTCGAGCGCGCGTGGAAACTGATTCGACTGCACGCCAACCAGCATTACCATTCCAGCGCCGGCTTCCTCGATCAACGCCGCCAGGCGTTCGGGCCGAATGCGAGTGTTAGTTTCGTCGAAGGCGTGTATCGCCATCTCGATGTCCGGGCCAAGCACTCGATGATCAGCGCAGTCTTGGGCGAGGCTGTAGAGCGCGGCAAGCGAGTTCGACGGAATGGCGGAGCGAAACCACTGAATCACATACCCGTCGTCGTCGTAATGCGACGGCTTGACGAGCACGAGGCAAAATCGCCGTCGCGCTACTGTAGCAGTCTGTGAAGACGTGGTCATTTGGAACTCAATTCAAATGAAGGGCAGGCGAGACGCGGAAGTATTCGCCTGGCCGCTTTGCTTGATCCTTACTGACGGATTAGTGGATCGAGTCACGCCGGCGATGAAAAAAACAGCTTCGCAACTTTGCACGAAAAACCAGGCAGCAGCGGAGACTCCAGCGTGTCATCAGCGTGCAGAGTGCGGTCAAGTACAAGCTGGTCGTGATCGCGGCGATACACTGCGATTTGCTGCAGCACGGCGTCCACAATCCAGTATTCGTGCACACCCTGGCGCGAGTAGAGCTTAAGCTTGACCCTGCGGTCACGGTCCTCGTTGGTCTTGCCGGGTGAGAGCACTTCGATCACGAGTTCCGGCGCGGTAAGGAGATGACCGGCTCTGTCCGTCGCAAGCGCGAGGCGCTCTCGGGTGATCCAGACGACGTCGGGAGCCACATCATCGCCTTCACCAAAGATCAACCCCGGAGCCGTGAGCACAACTCCCAGCCCGCTCTTGTCGTTCCATTCATCCAGGAACCTGCCCACGCGATTGCAACTGTACTGGTGCTCCATACTCGGCTGTCGGGACACGTAGAGTTCTCCTTCGATGATTTCGTATCGCTTGCCGTCATCGGGCATCAGTTCCAGATCGGCGGACGTGAACTTCACGGAGGTAACCATCTTGATCTCCTCTTTCGCAGGGTATCTTAACCGTGCCTGGCAGGGCATCGCAACAATGCTTTCCCAGAGCGTGCCCTGCCCAAGCGGATTACTCCACGTCGTAAATATTGATCGGCTTATCCTGAAGATACTTATCGAACCAGTTCACGATGTGCTGCAGCCGCTCGACGCGATGCCAGGGCGCACCCGACCTCGATAGCTCGTGCGACTCGCTCGGGAATCGCACCATCACTGTCGGAATCTTGCGATACTTCAAAGCCCTGAACATGATCTCGCCGCCCTCGTTCGGAGGCGTCCGCCAGTCGGCTTCGCCTTCGATGAACATCATCGGCGTGGTGATGTTCTTGACGTAAGTGATCGGCGAGCGATTAGCGAAATCTTTCGGGTCTTCCCACGGCGCGGCGCGAAACCACGTCGGCGTGAACAGCGTGAAATCAGCCGTGTACCAGAAACCCGCCCAGTCCGCGATTGAACGCTGAGACACCGCCGCCGCAAATCTCGTCGTTTGGCCGACGGTCCAGTTCGTCAGAACGCCGCCGCCGCTGCCTCCGGTCACACCCATCTTCTTGGTGTCGATATAGCCGCGCTTGACCACTTCATCAACGCCGGCCATCAAGTCTTTGTAGTCGTCACCGGGATAGTTGTACTGAATGATATTCCCGAAGTCCTGGCCGTACGACGTGCTCCCTCGTGGATTGGTGTAGAGCACAACGTAGCCTTTAGCCGCCATCCACTGAAACTCGTGCGTAAACGTGAAGCCGTAGGCCGCGTGCGGGCCACCGTGAATCTCGAGGATGAGAGGATACTTCTTTGAAGGATCGAAGGCGGGCGGCTTTTGTAGCCACGCTTGAATCTTCTTGCCGTCGAAGCTTGTGTACCAGATTTCTTCTGGGTCGGTCAGATTGAGCTGCGAGAACAACTCGTCGTTGATGCGGGTCAACTGAGTAAGCTTGCCTGCCGCGGTGTCGAGCAGGAACACATCGCCGATGTTGGTCGAAGTCGAGATCAACAACGCCATCTTCGAAGCGTCAGGCGTTACCGAGTAGCTCTGGACTTCGTGATTGCCGGTTGTCAGCGCTTCGACTTTGCCAGTCGCGGCATCGATGCGCTTGAGATTGGCCGCTCCGTGTTCGGCTACGTTGACGTAGATTGCGCGGTCGTCCTTGCTCCAGACAACACCGCCGGGGCTTCCGCCGCGCGGCGCCCGCTGATCGCCTCCGATCCCGCCGCCGATGTCGAAGTCATACGCTGCGGTCAGGTTCTTCGGCGCGGCGCCGGGTTCATTGTTCATCACGAACAGATCGGGTTGGGTGTAGGACAGCACGGGCTTGTGACCCGCGATGCCGCCGAATGCGATGCGCTTGCCGTCGTTGCTGAAGGTGTAATCGCGCATTCCGCCGTCGAAGCTCAGAACTTTTCGCTCATCGCTGCCGTCAAGGGCTACGGAAAACAGATCGGTGTGCGCCGATTCATAATAGGGCTCGGCCACGCGGCGCGCGACGAAGTAGACCCGCGAGCCGTCGGGCGACCAGCTCAAATTGCCTTCATCGAAGTTACCCCTTGTGATCTGTTTCGCCTTCGGTTGTTCATCTGTCGCGGCAGCCACGCTGACGGTCCAGATGTGGGGGTGAGCTTTCGGATTGAGATAGCCCGGGCCGTTTGAGCGATAGACCGCCTTCGAGATGACTCGCACGTCGCTGACTCTTTCCGGCGTTTTGTCCTTAGGTTCGGGGTTTTCAGGGTTCGGCTTCTCCCTGTCCTTCGGCTCGGCGTTTTCAGGGTTCGGCTTCTCCTTCTCCTTCTTGCCGTCGTCCGTGCTCGAAAAAGCGATCGTCTTTCCATCGGGAGACCATTCAAAACCTCCGGCGCCGCGAGGCGTGTCGGTCAGCGGGCGCGCTTCGCCTCCCTCGAGCGAGAGCAGGTAGATCTGGGGAGGCTGCGGGCGGCCGTCTTTCTCAGCCGAGCGACTGAACGCGAGGGTCTTCCCGTCAGGCGACCATCGCGGCCCGGCATCGCGCGGACCGGCGGTTATTTGCCGCGAAAGGCCGCCGCCAGTAGGCACGATCCACAACGCGCTGTCGTAGCGGTCGGCTTTTTGATTCACCCACACGCGGACGAATGCGACGCGCGAACCATCCGGCGAGATTTGAGGATCAGCGATCCAAACGAACTTGAACAAGTCCATCTCGGTGATCG
>JBGQGO010000062.1:0-15790 GCA_041497455.1 Blastocatellia bacterium
CCTTCCGGTTTTAGCTGTCCAAGCGTGCTGACAAGCTGATCAATGTCGGAAGTGAATTGCACCTCGATCTTTGCGTCGCTCGATACGCTCATCAGCGCCGCCTGATCGCCCTGGCGCATCACGTTTCGAAAGAACTGAGCCGCGGCCCGCTGCTCGAAGTCAAAGCGGTGCCGTATCGAGCCTGACGTGTCAAACAAGAAAATCAGCCGCAACGGAATCTGGCCTTCGCGATAGAAGCCCGCGATGTCCTGAACCGCGCCGTCTTCGTACATCTCGAAATCTTTTTGAGTCAGGTCGTTGATCTGATTGCCCGCCGAATCGGTGACCGAAGTGATGACGGTAACCAGATCGGCTTTGAGCTTGAGGGGCTTGTCATCCTGCGGCTCTTCGGTAGCGCGGCGAGGGCGAGTCTCATCGGCAGGCGGCGTGACAGGCCGGCGTCCTTGCGACTGCGAAGGCGGCTGCGGCTTCGGAGGCGGCGGCGTCTGACGGCCCGACTGGGCGAAGGCAAATGGAAGAAGAAATAAGGCGAGGGCGAGGGGGAAGAGCGAGGGGGCGAGGGGGCGAGCGGGCGAGGGGGCGAAAGGTAGTTTCACCAAGTAGTCTGCGCCGGGCGACCGTAGATTCGCCCCCTCGCCCCCTCGCCCCCTCGCCCCGTCTCCCCGTCTCATCTGTTCGCCCTCTCGCCTTTTTCCGTCCGCCTTCTAATCATATCCTTGCTTCCGACGCTACGGCCTTCGAGAGATACCCGGCGCGCCACTCCTCAAAGTCCTTCAACGCAAGCTCGACCTGAAGCCGGTGACGGTCCACTTTGCGCCTGAGCCTCCGCCGGTCCGCTTCGTCCAACGGCAACAGAAGCGCGAACGTTATGTTCATCGGCTGAAAATTCTTCGTCTCCGCGTTCGCAATGTAATTGATCAGGCTCCCCATCGCTGAGCGACGCGGCGGAGGCTGAGGCGTGCGCTCGCGCGCGAGTTCGGCCGCGTGCACTCCTGCCATGAATCCTGTCGCCATCGCTTCGATGTATCCCTCGACGCCCGAAATCTGTCCCGCGAAGAGAACGCGCGGATGAGCTCGCATTTGCAGCGTCTCGCTGAGCACCGCCGGCGCGCAGATGAACGTGTTGCGATGAATCTGCCCGTAGCGGATGAATTCAGCTTTTTCGAGCCCGGGAATCAAACGAAGCACGCGCTTTTGCTCGCCGAATTTCAGATGGTTTTGAAAGCCAACGAGGTTGTAGCTGTCGGCCATCAGATTCTCTTGCCGAAGCTGCACCACCGCCCAGGACTGCCGATCAGCGCGCGGATCGCGCAGGCCGACCGGCTTCATGGGTCCGTAGCGCAAGGTGTCGCGGCCTCGGCGAGCGATCTCTTCGATCGGCAAACAGCCTTCGAAGTACATCGTTTTCTCGAACTCGTGAAGCGGCACCGATTCCGCCGCGATCAGCGCGTCGTAGAAACGATCGTACTCCTCTTGATTGAAAGGGCAGTTCAGGTAATCGTCCCCGCCTTTGTCGTAACGCGCCGCCCGAAACGCGACGTCGCAATTGATCGTCTCGGCGTCAACGACCGGCGATATCGCGTCGTAGAAATAAAGCTGTCCCGCGCCGGTCAGCCGAGTGATCTCTTCGGTGAGCGCGGGCGAGGTGAGCGGCCCGGTGGCGATTACTACCGGCCCCTCGGGCGGAAGCGCTTGCACTTCTTCGCGCAGAACTTCGATGTTCGGATGCGAAGCGATTCGCCGCGTAACTTCTTCAGCGAAGCGCTCGCGATCGACTGCCAGCGCCGATCCCGCGGGCACCGCCGTCTGGTGAGCGACGCTTATGAGCAACGATCCGCCGCGCCGCAATTCTTCCTTGAGAAGATAGGGCGCCGTACCGGGCTCGTCCGTCTTCAAAGAGTTCGAGCACACAATCTCACCGAGGTTGGCGGTTTGGTGAGCCGGGGTCGGACGCACGGGGCGCATCTCGAACAGGCGCACTTTGACGCCGCGCTCGGCGGCTTGCCACGCGGCTTCAGAGCCCGCTAATCCTCCGCCGATTACTGTTATCAGTGTCTCGTTTTTCATAAGAGAAAAGTGACGGGGGTCGATGCCGATTGCGTTTCGATTCTAACACCCGCGCGCGAAGGCTATCAAACTAGGAGCATTCTCAGACGATCTACTCGCATCAGAAGATTGGCCACGTGCTTGTTAAGAACCCGGTCCGCCACGAAGGCTCGAAGACACAAAGCCGCACTAAGTCAAAAGCGCACCACGGCAACCGCCTTCGTGGTCCTTCGTGCCTTCGTGCCTTGGTGTCTTAGTGGCAGAGAGTTTTCACCAGCCTACTTGGTGAGCTGCGCTTAGACGCCCGTGCTACAATCACGCGAGTGAACAGGGAGCGCATCAAGAAGCTGCTCGAGCAAGTGCGAGCCGGGCGCATCGATGTAGACGAAGCAGCCGACAAGATGTCGAGCCTGCCTTACGAAGACATCGCCTTCGCGCGAGTCGATCACCATCGCGATTTGCGCCTCGGCTTTCCTGAAGTCATTCTCGGTCAGGGCAAGACGCCCGAGCAGATCACTCAAATTGCCGAGCGGATACTCACCAATAGTTCGAATCTTCTGATCTCGCGAACAACCGAAGAAGTCTTCACCGCCGTTCGCGGCATCGCGCCTGATGCGGAATTTCATCGTGAAGCGCGCATGATTTCCGTCGCGCGTGATCGAACCGAGTTCGGCGACGGCGTCATCGCCATCATATCCGCAGGGACGTCTGACATCCCGGTAGCGGAAGAAGCCGCCGTTACCGCGGCCGCGATGGGGAACCGTGTGTCGCGCATCTACGACGTCGGCGTGGCGGGCATACACCGGCTGCTGGGGGCGCGGCCCGAATTCGAGTCAGCTCGCGTGATCGTCGTTGTGGCAGGCATGGAAGGCGCGTTGCCGTCGGTCGTAGGCGGGATGGTTTCAGTGCCGGTGATCGCGGTGCCCACGAGCATAGGCTACGGAGCTTCGTTCGACGGGCTGGCCGCGTTGCTTGCGATGCTCAACTCGTGTGCTTCGAATGTGACGGTGGTGAATATTGATAACGGCTTCGGCGCGGGATTCGTCGCGAGCCTGATTAATCGTAACAGGCAGTAGCCAGTGGTCAGGAGTCCGTAGTCCGTAGTTAGTGTCAGTGCCGTCTGACTGAGGACTACTGACTACGGACTACTGACTACGGACGTCCCAGTTTAGCCTTCACCATATCGCTCAGAGCCTTGCCGTCAACCGTCTTGCCTTCGAGCTTCGCACGCACGGCCTTCATCACCGAGCCCATGTCCTTCATCGATGAAGCCCCCACCTCGGCGATTGCCTCATCAACCGCACGCGATATGTCTTCTTCAGAAGCGGCCGCCGGCAAGTAGGTCTGAATGATGCGCGCCTCGTTCTCTTCCTTCAGAGCAAGTTCTTCGCGGCCACCCGCTCGAAACTGCTCGGCTGCATCGCGGCGCTGCTTGAGCAGAGTGTTGAGCACCTTCATCGCTTCGGCGTCGTCGACTGCTCCGGGCAATTCAGTCTCGCGCAGCTTGAGCGCGGTCTTGACCATGCGGAGCGCGCTCAGCCGCTCGGCTTCTCTGGCCTTCATAGCTTCGGTAAGATCGGCATTGATCTGATCAACAATTGGCATTGTCCCCCCAATCCAAGTCATTGGATAGATCCCTCACACCGGCAAGGATCGTGGAATGGCTCCACCTACGGCTTGCCGAACAACTTCGTGAAGAGATTCTCCCTGTTAAGTTCAAAGTGGTCAGCGACGTCGGTCAAGATGCCGTGGAGAGTGCCGAGACGAATGGAACTGTGCTTGGGTATTGTCAGATGATGTACACCGTTCTGCTCGGTAGTCAGTCGCATATGGCTACCGGTCTGGCGAGTAACTTCGTATCCGAGTCGCTTGAGGGTTGCGGCAAGTTCGCTTCCGGAAATATCCCTCGGAAGCCTCATACCGCGATCACTTCCTCTCGCACAAAATGAAGGCGCACGACCTTAGGAGCTTGCCCTTCATCGAAGTGACATTGAACTGCGTCGCGGACCTGCTCATGCAGCGCCTGCAGATCGTCTGCTTCTGCAAAGATAGATTCTCCAAGCGCCCGAGCGGTATACCCTCCCTCCGGCGCATCCTCCACCAGGAAAATGATCTCGTTCATAATCGCGTCTCCACCTGTAGTGTCACTATTGTATAAATGTCCATAAACAGCGTCTGAATAGCAAGCAATTAATGAAACCAGCCCGATTCATTGACAAACCCTCGACCCAAACGTAACCTTTTTGCTGAACGTTCGCTTGATGACAATCGTTTAAGTGTTCACCACTATGAAGCAACCGATCTACCCTGGCATCGCTCCTGAAGACGATCCCGACATTGAGGTTACTTATCTCGAAGAGCCTTCCGCATCAGCCGGACTCTGGGCCGAAGTCAAGTCGATCACCCGCGACATTATCTTTGCCGCGGTGATGGCGGTCTTGATCGTCGTTTTCGTCGTACAGCCCGTCAAAGTCGAAGGCACGTCGATGCAGCCGCGCCTGGAAAACGACGAGCGCATCTTCGTCAACAAGTTTGAATACAACTTCACCTCGATCAAACGAGGCGACATAATCGTGTTCTGGTTTCCGGACGATCCGACCAAGTCATTCATCAAGCGCGTAATCGGATTGCCGGACGACAGCATCGATATGGACGCGGCGGGTCACGTCAGCATCAACGGCGAGCCAAAGGATGAACCCTATCTGGCGCCCGAACGCAACCAGGCCGCGCGCGCGCGTTGGAACCAGGGCCCGTACACCTCAGGCCATTCGGTGCGCGTCAAGGCTCATTATTATTTTGTGATGGGCGACAATCGCGACGCGTCCAACGACAGCCGATCGTGGGGGCTGGTGCCCGAGAAGTACATCTACGGCAAGGCGATGTTCAGGTATTGGCCGCTTCCGCGAATAGGATCGCTCAACAGCACGGTGGATGTTGACGACGAACGGTAGCATAGACTCTACTCGGTGTTCCGGTGACGCGAGGGAATTGGTGAGTTAATGAGATTGATTCATTATGCGTAGCATAGACTCTACTCGGTGTTCCGGTGACGCGAGAGGTAGTGCGATAAACCCAGACTGAAGTCTATCCTATATCTCTTCTAATGCGCGCGAGACTGACGCCCCTAATCAAACTCTTCTACAACCCGCTGCAAGCGATGATTGAGATTTCGGCCGGGGCGCCCTACGTCGTGGGCGCTATGCTCGCACTCGTGGCCACATTCGCTTACTACGAGCTGCTCAGCGGAAGGCTCTCGAGAATCATCGGAGCGTTCAGCCGGCAGCGTTCCATGGGGTTGCTCGCGCCCTTCATCCTCCTAATCTACAACGTAGTTCGGGGTATGCTCGGCCACGTTTCCCCTGTGTTATTCCTGATCGTCGTATTCGTTCCCGCCTGCTTGTTAGCCACAAGCGTGATCCATCGGCGAGCGAGCTTCAACGTTCTGCTTCGCCAGGAGTACGCCCCGCTGACGAGTTGCGCGCTCTATGCTTGGGCGGCCTCGCATTTGATGATGCTGATTCCGGCGGCGCTCTTGTTTCAGCCGGGCGGACCCTCTCCAACTGCTCTTGAAGCCGCGCTCAGGCTGGCGCCGCTGCCTTACTTCATTTTTCTGATAGTGCTCGCCGCGCACGCCGTGCTGCGAGTCGGCTACGGCGGCGCATTGGGAGTCGTCGCGCTCGGCTCATTGTCGCTCTTTGCGCTTCCGCTCTTGCCAAGGCTGTCATTCTTACTCACCTCTCCGTTCTTGCTGATCCTCGTGATCATCCTGTTAAGAAACTTTCTCGGCGACATGGTGAGCTCGCAGCGTGCGCGCGAAGACTTCAAACGCAACCTCGAAACCGCGACCTTGAACCCCGCTGACGCTTCGGCGCACTACAACCTCGGGCTCATATATCAGCAACGCCGCCAACACGAAGAGGCGAAGGCGAGCTTCGCGCGCGCGATCGAGATCGACCTCGACGAAACCGACGCACACTATCAGCTCGGCCGCATCGCTCGCGAAGAAGGCAGGCTCGGCGATGCAATCAACCACTTCGATGCAGCGGTGAGCCGCAACCCGGAGCACAGCCAGAACGAGGCGTGGCGCGAGATCGGCTGGACTTACTTTCAAGCCGGGCAGTACGAAGACGCTCGCACGGCATTCGAGCGATTCATCGAGAAGCGCCCCTCGGATGCGGAAGGGCGTTATCGTTACGGGCTGACGCTTCACCAACTTGGCAGGTATGATGATGCGGCTGCTGAGATGCGAGCCTGCATAGAAGCAGTGCGAACGTCACCGGCTTACAAGTATCGAGCTGAGAAACATTGGGCGAGCGAAGCGCAGACGTTCTTGCGTTCGCAGGGCGCGGTGGTAAGCGGTCAGTAGACTGGAGTTGAGTGCGCACGGACTGACGCATAGTCTCAGGTCGAGTCCCAAGTGTGAATCTCGATGGGCAACAAACAGGAGAGCATTCTTTCAACAGAAGCAAGGCTCTTAACCTTCCGTATGTCTCGGCAGAACTTTCTTGATCTTGGCCGTGGGCATTTCCTGTTTGGCCTGGTGAGCACCTGGATCGTTGGGATGGGCCGATACTGGGATGACCCTGGAGCTAAGCTCGTTCAACATCTCGGGCTTGGCTCAGTGATTTACATATTCGTTCTGTCGATGTTCGTGTGGTTGGTAATTTGGCCGCTCAGGTCTAAGCAGTGGTCCTACGCCAAAGTGCTCACATTTGTATCGCTTACTTCGGCGCCTGCCATCCTCTACGCCATCCCAGTTGAGCGATTCTTCGCCTTGGAAACCGCACGTTCAGTTAACGCGTGGTTCCTTGCAATAGTCGCGACCTGGCGCGTTGCGTTGCTGATATTCTTCTTGAGGAAATATGCGCAGCTCGGAGCATTCCAGATTATTGTTGCAGCGTGCCTTCCCCTCACAATGATAGTGACGACACTAACTGCATTGAACCTCGAGAGAGCGGTATTTGACCTCATGGGAGGCTTACGTGAAGGTGGTGGCACTGCAAATGACACGGCATACGCGGTTCTGTTTACGTTGACCTACTTTTCGGTCATTCTGTTCGTGCCTCTGTTGCTGTGCTATGTCGGTCTGGTGCTCAATGGCGTAGTCGAAAGACGGGCTGCCAGGATGGCTAGATCAAAGGATGCCTAAAGGGCGTTGCTCGCCCTCATTGATCCGACTTCTTTAGTCAGGCAAACATCCTCAAGGAGAAAATTCATTGAACGCAATCCTAGCGCTTGAAGACGGACGAATGTGGCGAGGCAAAGGCTTCGGTGCCGAAGCCGAAGTCTAGGCGATGAGTTATACTGACGACTGCAAGTGAGGAATAGATGGCGCGTCGTGAACCCAGCGAGAGACGGATAGAAACCTCCAGGCGCACAGCACAGCCGCCAAAGCCCACCCGAAGTCTGGCGCGGAATCAGATCAAGCTCTTGTGTAGCGAGATAGCCCGCGAGTTTCATCCCGACAAAATCGTGCTCTTCGGTTCTTACGCCTATGGCAAACCGCGCCTCGGGTCGGACGTCGATCTGCTTGTTGTTATGCCATTTCAGGGGAGCCCTTTTCGTCAGGCCTCGGTCATTCTCGGCCACGTTGTGCGCACGGTCGGGGTAGTTCCTATGGATTTGCTTGTTCGCACGAGAGAGCAAGTAAAGGAGAGAATTCAGATGGGTGACAGCTTTATGCGAGAGATCATCGAGCGGGGACGGGTAATGTATGAAGCCGACCACTCTTGAGTGGATCAGCAAAGCGGAGGATGACTTTCACGTGGCCCAGATGAGCTATCGTGCCCGAAAACATCCAAGCTATGACGCCTCTGCTTTTCACTCCCAACAGTGTGCTGAGAAGTACCTTAAGGCCAGACTGGAAGAAGGCGGCGTTACCTTCGTTCGCACCCACGATCTACTGGCTCTGCATCAGACGGTTCTAGTTATCGAGCCGGCCTGGGTCGTTCTTCAGCCCTTTCTGATTTTCCTGAATCCCTTCGCCGTTGCTTACCGATATCCCGGCATCTCAGCAACCAAGGTCGATGCCAAGGACGCTTTGAGGAACTGTCGTGAAGTGCGCCGTATTATCCGAACGGCTTTAGGTCTGTCGGTGTGAGCCGCGCTAGTGCTTGGACGGAAACTGAAAGCGGCGTGTAGATTCCTAGAAAGGACTTATTCATTGAACGCAGTCCTAGCGCTTGAAGACGGACGAGTGTGGCGAGGGCGAGGCTTCGGCGCTGAAGCCGAGGTCGTTGGCGAAGTCGTCTTCAACACCTCGATGACCGGCTATCAGGAAATCCTCACCGACCCGTCTTATTGCGGGCAGATCGTCACGATGACCTATCCGCTGATAGGAAACTACGGCGTCAACGAAGAAGACCAGGAGTCGCGCCGCGTGTTTGCCGAAGGTTTCATCGTGCGAGAACTGTCGCGCATTTGCTCCAACTGGCGAGCGGGCGGATCTCTCGATCAATACTTGAAGAACGCCTGCGTCCCCGGCATTTCGGACATCGACACGCGCTCGCTGGTGAGGCATATCCGCGAGCGCGGCTCGATGCGTGGTTGTCTTTCGACTCGGCACACAGACGAACAGGCCGTGATTGAACGAGCACGCAGCGCGCCTGAGATGATCGGGTCGGATCTCGCCTCTGTAGTCACCTGCAGCGAGCCTTATGTTTGGACGGATGATCAATCTTACGCTTACGGCTCGCCGAGCTTGCTTCACCCAAAGGCAAAAGCCGCGCAAGCTGGCAGCGTGGGCAGTGCTCCGCGCTTTCACGTCGTCGCATACGATTTCGGTTTGAAGCACAACAGCCTTCGGAACCTGGCGGCGCTTGGCTGCCGCGTGACGGTTGTCCCCGCTCACACTTCTGCTGAAGACGTGACGGCGCTCAAACCCGATGGCGTGTGGCTCTCAAACGGTCCCGGTGATCCTGAGCCCCTTACCGATGTTGTGGCTAATCTCAGAAAGCTTATCGGCCGCTATCCGATCTTTGGAATCTGTCTCGGCCATCAACTTATGGGGCTCGCGTTCGGCGGCCGGACTTACAAGCTACCGTTCGGGCATCACGGCGGGAATCAGCCTGTAAAAGACCTGACGACCGGACGCGTGGAGATCACCGCGCAGAACCACGGCTTCGCGGTTGACGCCGACTCGCTGCCTTCCGATTGCGAAGTCACGCACATCAACTTGAATGACAACACGGTTGAAGGCCTCAGACATCGGAGCCTGCCAGTCTACTCGGTCCAGTATCACCCCGAAGCCGGGCCCGGCCCGCACGATCCTTCTTACCTGTTCGATAAGTTCGTCGAGATGATTGAAACGAACCGGAAACACAAAGCCGAGTTGTGAGTCACACATCACGACCTTCGTCTCCACCTGAGTCGCTTCTCCGCAAAGACCCTTCGCCAGTCTATCCTGGTGAAGACGTAAATCGTCGCCAGCCCGAATAACTGTGAGGCGACGAAGTAATAACTGAAGAACGACTTCGACGTCACCGATTCGTAATTCAGCAGTTGAGCGACACTGGAAGCCGTGAACGCCCAGAAGGCGTAACTCACCACGCGGCCGAGCAGGAACGGGATCGCAATGAGTTTCAGTTTCAAAGCCGTCAACCCATACGCGATGAACAGATGATTCGATGGAAACGGACTGAAGGCATAGAACAGAAGAATGCTAAAGGTCAGCTTCTTCTTGCTCTCCAAACGTTCTTTGACTGCGTCGATGTTCTTCCTTGTGTCGTCACTCAGAATCTTCTGCCTTACGATAACGGTCGAAAGCTTCGCGAGGACCAGCCTCCCTAGCGTGGCGGCGACCGCTCCCACCACAGCCAGGAGAACGATGTTCGAGTTGTATCTGATGGCGATGAACGACAGCACCGACCACGTAGGCGGCGCAAAGATCGGGACGACGTTTAGAACAAAAACCACCGCAAAGATGACCAGGAAGACCAGGAGTGTGTGAAGCAATTCGGCCATCTCGCTCTTGCTTCAACATTAGCACACGACCCGTGCCGTCGGAACACTCCCGCTGGCGGGCATTGGCCGCTGGTTTTAAGGGGGTACGTGAAGATAAAGATCGGAGCGGCAACTTGAAAGGCAATCGATGAATCATAGAAGAGACTCCTTATTCACGGAGTCGCATCAAAAATGGGCGCTGTCTATCGCATGACCAAGTATGGATGGGATTTCAATCAGGCTTACAAAGAGATGGAGAACTACGACTTCTACACGCGCTGGGGTCACGGCTCGCTGAAAGACTACGTGGGCGATTACTACGGTCACCTCAAGACGATCGAGGTGTCGACCGGTTCCTCAAGCACCAACAAGTAGCGCAATTTCATGTCACACCAAAGGCCGCTCGGGGTTGAAAGCGGTCTTTGCTGTTTGGATGTAAGAAGAGACCCTCGCTGCTATCCTGGTTTCCAGTCCTCACCCCAACAGTCTTTCCAGTTAATCGCTCGATAGTGTGACGGTAGCACGCAAGACCGCGCCTTACTTGATCAAGTGGTATTCGGTCTGCCTCTTTAGCACCCACGATGCGCGGCCCGATTCATCTATCATCGCGTCTTCTTCCTCACCGACCCAAAGGTCCTTGCCGCCCCACTCACGCACCGGCGTCGTCGCCGAAAGCTCGATCGAAAACCATGTCCCCGGCAGCACCAGCACATCGCCGCGCCCAGGCACGCCTTGCTGCCGGTCCCACAAGCCTATCAGCGGACCCGCGCCATGCCCGTGATCTCCAATAGGGTGAGTGTAGATCGAGCCGTTGATGCCTTCCGCCTTCATCGCGGCGAGCGTGTCCGCGAGCACTTCGTTGCCCGAGCGGCCCGGCTTCATTCGCTCCATCAACAAATCCTGCACGCGGTTCGCATTCGCAAGCGCGCGCTTGATTCCGGCTGGAACATCCGTCTCGCCGTCGCGCAACACGTAGCCCATATGCTGCGTGTCGGTGTTCAATCGCATCGCGGTTATACCGAAGTCTACGTGCAGCACGTCGCCGCGTTCGATCAGCACGGGCGCGTCTTCTGCAAGCAGATTGACTCCGGTTCTCGACGGCTTTTGAACTCGCACTGAAGGCTGAAACCACGTGCCCAATCCGAGGTTGTTCACTTGCTGGCGCAGCCACCAGACTACGTCCTGATCAGTAGTCTTTCCCGGCGTGATGACTTCGTTTGAAAACGCGCGGCCGATCAGCCAGTGAACCGTCTCCATCATCTGGCGATAGACGGGCAGCATCTCAGGCAAACGCGTCTCGACGTATTCGAGCGCGAGGTTCTCGGCCCGGACGATTCGCTTCAAGTACTCAGGCCCGAGCGTGCTCTCGAGTTTTTCGCGTTCGCCCGCCGACAAGCCATCCGAGAACGCATGCGTGTGCGAGATGTCGATCGCAATCGTCGAGGGCTTGCGCTCTTCGATGAGCTTCTTGAGCAGCACCCATTGACCTTCGCCGTAAATCTCGCGGCCTTCGACTTCGGGATCGCGGTACACCGTATACAGCCCGCCGTTCGAGCCGCCGCCAAGCGCCAATCGCTCGATTCCCTTCTCTTCGCCTCGATCGAAGAAGACGTAGATGGTTCGGCGGCGCGCGGCGAACACAGTCGGCGACACGAGCGAGAAGAACACCGGGTCTTCGTTGTACTCGCGGCAGATGACCAGCCACATCGCAACGCGGTGCTTGCGCATGAGACGCGGCAGCACGCGCTCGAGCCGCAGCTTCAACCACTGCTGCTGAATCTCAGCCTGTTCGCGCAACGACGGAAGCGGCTTGGGCGATTCCGCGGCGATTGGATTAGCCGCAAAAAGCGCGATCACAATCAGCAGAGAAAGCATTCGCCGGGAGCCACTCCCCACCTTGAGCATTGAAAGTACTGAAGCGCGATTTGCACCGTCCGTGTTCATCACTCGCGTTACCTCATTCATCAAATCCGCATCGCTGTGAAAAGTTGTTGTTGAAAGTCCCGCGGGAATTCAGCAGTCTGCGGACAGCAAGCCACTTGTCTAACATCGGATACATTTTTCTTATCAAGCTGATTCCGCCGGCGAGGTAGTGAACCTGCCCCCAATGCGGACGCGCGCCAAGTTCAATCAACGCGACTTCAATGTCCTTCAATATCTCCATCCCGCCGGCCGTGGGGTCGACCATCGGGACCTCGATCATACAAGTGTCGCGCCCGTACATCATCGACAGATACAACTCGTGTTTTGCGACGAAGCGCAAAGAAAAAGGCACTGTGTGATATATCTTCTTTGTAGCTCGGTTGCGCTCCGCAATTTCAATGATCTTTTCGGCAGCCGCGATGTACGAGTGGTCATCCACAGACAAAGCGAGTTCGCTCGAATAGGCGGCAATGTAGTTTGGGGCGCCGATGTCGAGGACTTTATAGCTCTTGGCGACGTATTCTTCATCCTTCAGAGCATTGATCGAGTTCTCGATGGTACTTGGAGCCGAGCCCGGGAGGAGCCGCAGTTTCAAGCTTTCCACCTTGCCGAAGAGCCAGATAAGGGGGCGAGGCAAGAAAGAGAAGCCCACGGAAAGCGGGCTGCGATTGGCTCGCTCCGGCGATGGATGGTCCGGCTTGGATGTCTCGTGCCGAGCTGTCACCAAACAAGTGTGATCGCCGTTGAGCTTGTAGGGATTGACTAAGACTTCGTAGTGTCGATTCTTCTTTAGCACATCGCCTTTCAGGAGATCCGCTTTCACTTGCGCCCATTTACTCACGGTTCGCGACTCGCTGAGCCAGTACTTCTCTCTCACGTCGATGGTGACCGAATAAACAACACCCATACACCCAAGGCCGATCACAACCGATTTGAACCAATCGTCATCTTGCCGCAGCTCTATGTCGCTGTGCTTGCTCTTGAATTTCTCGGGGTCGGTTATTCCATCGGCAGGTTCTATGCGATAGACCTTTCCTTCGCTGACCACAACGACGATTGATCTCACAAAGCTGGCCGCTGATCCGAGACTAATGCCTGAGCCGTGCGTCGACGTTGAGAGCGCGCCTACGACTGTTTGCGCCGTGTGCGCTCCCATGTTGATAAGCGCAAGACCCATCTCGTCTAACTTATCGTTGACATCGGCAATAGTGATTCCGCACTCGACTTCAACGAGCGTCGATGTCTGGGTGCCTGCTTTTAGCGTATCCGTGTCTAACGTCAAGACCTTTTTCAACCCGTGAGTATCAATCAAAAAGTCGTCGGTGAGCGCGATATCGGAGAAGGAGTGACCCGAACCAACCGCTCGGACTTTGCGGTTTTCACTTTCTGCGCGCTTGACGATCGCTATGACTTCCGCGAGCGTTGTCGGGCGAAAGATGTTCAACGGAAAAGCTTTTTGGTTGCCGATGCAATTGCTCCATTCTTCACGCGCAGTGCTATTGCTCATATCTCACCTCCTGGCCATCAAGATCTTCTGCATGCCGGAAGACCTAACCCACAAGCTCCGACGGATCGCGGAACCATCGCATCTTCGGTGACGCGGTAAGAACGCTGCCGGCGGCGCCGCCGCTCCGCCCGCTGCTCGTCCATTCCTCGGCAAGGAGTTCCTCGCCGCACTCGTCGTAGTAGCGTACAGCCAATCTGGCGCCGTTGAACTCCAACAGTGCGCTTCCACAAAAACCAACTGCCTCGCCGTCAATCTCACCGGACTTCCGCTCATCGGCGAACACCACAGGTACGCCCTCGTTCTTAGGCTGCTTTATTTCGACCGGCATCCCGCCATGTCCAATGCAGCGCGCTCGCACCTTGTTCTCTCCGCTGAGCGCGTAAGGCGCATAGCCGGCGAAGCGATGCTCGTGACCCCATAGCCAGAGGCTCACGTCCCTCAGGAAGGGCTGCAACTGCCAACCCACCCTCTTGTAGCTTTCATCGAACGCGCTGAACCACGGATGGTGACTCAGAAGGATCACTGGCCTGCGATCCAGGTCGTCTGCGAATACGACCTCGCGCATCCATTCCAGGTTTTTGGCGTGTAGCTTTGTTCCCAACAGCAGCTCGAGGCCCGGGAATATCTTGCAGTAGTACCCGGTATCAACCGCCACGATGCGCCACCAATCGTTTTCCACACAGAAGTAGCTTGCCTGTTGCCCGAGCGCCGGCAGCACATGCTCGAAATAGCCTACACCGCCGGAATACATCTCGTGGTTCGCATTCAGCGCGAACGAGCGCTCAGCCCGATACCAATCCTCGGGACCCAGGAAGTACTCGTTCACTTCCTTAATCTGGCCGGAGTAGTAAATGTCGCCAAGATGGATCGTTATATTGGGCTTCTGTTTGTTTCGCACGTGATCGATTACTTTGTAGGCGCTCTCCGTGCCGCTTCCCCAGTCGCCGACGAGTGAGACCCTGCAGTTCGCTGGTAGAGGGAATATGCCTGGCTTGGAGTCAGGCGCGCCCTCGTAAGAGGGAAACTGATGACGAAACGTAAACGCGACCTTTACATAGTTCCATAGCCATTTCAGCACGTCTTTGCTAAGGAAGTCTTGGACACGGCGCGGAGGCGGATCAATTTTTGACTGTCCTATTGACCACGCGGCGCCAGCCCCTGACGTAGCTCGGGCATCCTCCTTGCTTCGTTTGGCGCGACTCATAATGAACAACTCCTTTCGCTTAGCCGCCTGCTATGACGATATCGTGAGCACTGCGCAGAGCGGAGCCATTGTTACGCAGATTCGGAACGCGACTAGTTTGCCGCTTGACAGTGATAACCGCAAGCTCATAACGTCGCAGAGGTTACTTCCGAAAATCCTTTGAGTTATTGGAGGTCGAACGATGGGGTATCCTATTCGACGCGTTGCTTCGCTGATTGCGCTTCTGGTTTTGGCGGCTGTATCAGCTCAAGCGCAACAGGTGGCCGGCCTTCCTGCCGACAAGCTCGAGAAAATCGAGAAAGCGATCACCGCGCAGATGTCGCGGCAAGGCATACCGGGCCTCTCAGTAGCTGTGGTCGTCGATCACAAGCTTCGGTGGTCGAATGGCTACGGACTCGCGGACGTCGAGAACTTCGTTCCTTCGAAAGCGGTGACGGCGTATCGGCTCGGCTCGATATCAAAGCCGATCACCGCGGCCGCGGTGATGCAACTGGTTGAGCGGGGCAAGCTCGATCTCGACGCGCCGATTCAAAAGTACTGCCCGGCGTTTCCCGCAAAGCAATGGCCCGTCACCGCTCGACTGTTGCTCGGGCACCTCAGCGGCATTCGGCACTACAACAGCGACGCCGAAGTCGCGAGCACGCGGCACTACAACAGCGTCGTCGAGGGGCTCGATATGTTCAAGAATGATCCGCTGCTTTTCGAGCCCGGAACAAAGTACAGCTACACGACTCACGGCTACGCGGTGCTCGGGTGCGCGGTCGAAGGCGCATCGGGAATGAGTTTTCCAGACTATGTGCGCGAGAACGTCTTCAAGCCGGCGGCGATGGATCGCATTCGTGTGGACAACGTCGCGGACATCATTCCCAATCGCGCTCAAGGCTATCAGAAGACCCAGAGCGGCGAGCTACGCAATTCCGGCCTGGCCGATACCAGTTACAAGATTCCCGGCGGAGGATTCATCTCGACCGCCGAAGACCTTGCGAAGTTCGCGATCGCGATGCAGAGCGGCACGCTTGTAAAGAAAGAGACACTCGATCAAATGTGGACCGCGCAGAAGACTCGCGACAGCAAGGCGACTGTCTACGGACTGGGCTGGGGAGTGAGCGAGCGAAACGGCATGAAGGAAGTGCATCACGGCGGCGCTCAACAGCGAGTGAGCACGATGC
>JBGQGO010000063.1:0-15495 GCA_041497455.1 Blastocatellia bacterium
CGAACTGCAAGACTCTCTTAGGGTCCATTGAACCGAATCCTCCTGAGCGTGGCGTCCAAAGAATTGATTACCGGGAAGCCTGATTTACGAGAGTTCGAGCATATAGGCGCGCTATGAGTGTGTCAAGGAATCGGCCATCCCGGACGCTCCCACAGGGTGTAGTTAGATGTGGGGCCAAAGCCCATCACCTAGAGATAGCCTCAGACTTATAAGCAATACCACCAACCTCAGAGGTTGTATGAAAAGGCGCACGAATTGCCCAACCGGGAAGGTTGGGGATCATTCACTACAGCCTAAAGTAGGCAAGCGTGAAAAACCCCCAACCTTCCGGTTGGGGGATTGCGGGAGACGCGCCGGCTGCCGCGCTGTAGGCAAAAGTGAAAGATCCCCAACCTTCCGGTTGGGGGATTGCTGGAGACGCGCCGGCTGCCGCGCTGTAGGCAAAAGTGAAAGATCCCCAACCTTCCGGTTGGGGGATTGCTGGAGACTCGCTTCTAATCAAACCCGCTACCACAGTCAACGATCAACCAACTTCAGCTTGATTGGGACTTCAACCCGGTGCCCGTCATCGGTCTCGATGAGCACAACGCCCGAGTACGCCCCCGGCTTCAAAGGCTTGGTTGGATCGATCGTGATTCTGATCAGGTAGTTGCTTCGGTCAACCATGGTCGATTGCTGAAGCTTCAAGAAAGGCAGCGTTGAGGAGAGCGCTTTGATGTGAAACGAACCGACTATCTTTCTAACGCCGACCCTCTTGATCGCGCCGCTCACGCTCGCCAAAGTCAGCTCGCCGAAATCGAGATCCCCAGGCGTGACGACTAGATTCTCCGCCGGCACCGTCACGATCAACTGAACGCGGATCTCACGGGAGCGGCCCTCGCCGAGATCGACAACGAGCGGTGCTGTGCGGGAACCGGACCCGCCGCCCTCTTCGATAGGAATATCCAACCAGTAATCGCCGGCCGCTTCGCGACGGAGCTTCCACGAATCGGGCGCGCCAGGTCCAAGCTTCAGGCTTCCTGCATTAGAGGCGAGCGCTCTTATCCTGAGAGCGATGGTCAACCGCTCACCGGGCTCGATTGAGATTGCGGGCCGCGCCGTCGGCCAGATTTGAAAGGCGCCGTTTGTTTCGCCGTGTGCGACGTCGGCGGCCGTTATGCGTTTTACGTAAGCGGGCAGCGGTTTGACGTTGGCGACAATCGTCACCTTGATGAACGGATGCCGCGGGTCGTTAGTCGTAAGCTCGTAGCTGCCCTCGATTGGGCCTTGCTGGTCCGTGGTGTGAACCTTGACTAGGATGGTGCCAACCTGACCAGGCTGGACGACTTTCTCGAAGTAAAAGTCACCGGGCGGGCATCAGCTAGGCGCCGCTCGCCTCGCAGCCACAGTTCGAATGAGAAGGTCATCACTGGGGCGCCACACCGCTGCTCTGACAGGGGAGTCCGGCGCGGTTGATCGCGTGCCCAGCGTCGATCTTTGCGAGAGCTCGAGCGGCTTGGTTCCGGCATTGCGGACCGGGAAGTTCTGTTCGAGTTCTTCTCCGGCGAACACATCGCCAAAGTCCCGCCTTGTTGAGCCCATCACGACTTCGGGTCCATCGGCGCGAGTTCGAGCGCTGGACGCTGGGGGAAAGTGAGCGAACAGCGAAAGCGCAAAAGTGAGCAAAAACAGTTCGCACAACAGCGAGCGCACTCGCGAACTACGCATTCGCGATCCTCTGTATTGACGTGTGAGATATTGCGCCACGATGAGGCAAGAATAGTAATTGGCGAACGCGCACAATTCAAGGCGCTAGCCGCTCGGCCTCTGACTACCGGCTCAAGACGTAATCAAAAAGGCGTGACGGTAGCAATCGCTTTGCCGCAAGCGCAAACCGCGCGTGGTCGGGCGCCGCGTAACGCGTTCGAGGACTCTTCGCGGCCAGCGCTTTGAAGATCACCTCTGCGATGTCTTCGGGTTTGCCCGCCATCTTGCGCAATCGTTGGATGACGCCGCTCATTCGCTCCAGCGACTTCGCGTAGGGACCGGCGTGTTCGACTATCTCTCGCGCGTTCTCATCGGCTACGCCCAGGAACTCGGTGATGATGAATCCCGGCTCGATCACGACCACCTTGATCCCGAACGGGGCGAGCTCACCGCGCATCCCGTCGGAAATGGCTTCCAGAGCGTGTTTCGTGGCGTCGTACACCGACGAGAGCGGCCGCGCTATTCGGCCCGCAACCGAGCTGATGTTGATTATCCGGCCGCTCTGCTGCGCTCGCATGATCGGGATCACAAGCTGGGTCAGCGCGATTAGAGAGAACAGGTTGGTCTCAAAGTTCTGTCTGATGGCCTCGACCGGCACAAGCTCGATCGGCCCGCGCTGACCGTAGCCGGCGTTGTTGACCAGCCCGTCTATCCGGCCGAATGCCCGCATCGTTTCCTGCACCAGCCGCTCGCGGTCCTGCGGTGACGTAACATCGCCCGCCACCGCCAGCGCGCGCCCGCCTGCCGACTCGATCTCTCGCTCCACTGCTTCGAGCCGGTCTGCGCGCCGCGCGGCGATCACGACGGTCGCGCCTTCGCCGGCCAGCTTTCGCGCCGCAGCTTCACCTATCCCCGACGAAGCGCCGGTCACAATCACGATCTGGCCATCGAGCTTCCCCATCAATCCTCAACCTCCTATCTTCGATCTTCTATCTTCGATCCTCTATCTGTGCCGCGTTAAAACTTCGCCTGAAGATAGTACCGCATCATCTCGCGCCACGTCGGCCAGTCGTGCGGCATGTCGTATCCCCACAAGTCCAGCTCGTGAGGAATGCCCTTCTGAGAGAGAATGCCCGACAACCGGCGCGACGCGTCGGGGTTCTCGTAGTTCCCCTGACCGGTGACGATGTGGATATGCTCTTTGTGGCGCAGCGCTTCGAGGGTCCACCCTTCGCTGTTCGGAAGATAATCAACCGGGTTGTTGAAGTACACGTTGTCGTCGTAGTAGTCGCCTTTGTAGTAGCCGCGAATGTCGAACGCGCCGCTCATCGCTATGCAGCCCGCGAACAGATCGGGGCGCCGGAAGAGTTGATTCGCGCAGTGAAACGCGCCGAGGCTTGCGCCGGCGGTGATGACCCCGAAGCGGCCCTGGCAACTGTTCGAGATGTAGGGCACGACTTCATCGGCGATGTAGTCGTTGTACTGGACCTGGCGCAGCGCTTTGTATTTCGGATGCAGCTCGTCGTTGAGCCAGCTCTCGCGATTGATGCTGTTAATCGAAAAGACCTTTGCCTTGCCGGCTTCGATCGAGCTCTGGATCGCGTCGATCACATAGAAGCGTTCGTATTCGAGAAAGTCGGCCGCCGCCGTCGGAAACATCAGCAGCGGAAAACCGTAATGGCCGTAGGTCACAATCTCCATCCACTTGTTCAAGCTGGGACTGTGCCAGCCATCGATGACTCGTTGCATAAGATTTCTTCCTTTGTCTTAGCTGAATGAAACCCGCGCGTGACTATTTGGCAAGCGTGTAAGCTAGCGGCATCGCCCGTGAATTTCAAGGTGAGAACGGGAGTGATTAAGAGTGGAACGACCATAAAAGTGTCTTGCGCGAATCCCACCCACGGCAGTGGGTGGATAGTTCAGGATCCCAACAGTTTGATCGCGCCATTTCGCCGACCCCAAGGATGCGCCTGCAAAGTCCCCACCGAAATGATATATTCTTGACTTCTATTCCGCAGCTCTCCGAGCCCAGGTCTCGAAGGTTAGACAGAATACCCAGGGCCGGAGTCAATCAGAAACACTTTCACGGAGCGTTGATGAAGATTGGTGTAGTGCGAGAGGCGCCGGCGGGAGAGACTCGGGCGGCACTCATGCCTGAATCTGTCCGCGCACTCGTCGCTTCAGGCGTGACAGTTCACATTGAGAGAGGAACGGGAGACGCTTTGGGAGCGAGCGACGCGGATTACGTTGCCGCGGGCGCGCAAATCGAGCGCGACAAGACTGAGTTTTTGGAGTCGGTTGACGTCCTGCCCTGTGTCAACCGGCCAGCCGGCGGCGACGTCGCTCGACTGCATGCAGGCGCGGTTGTGATTGGCTTCTTGAGGCCGCTCGATGAACCGGACGCGATGGTCCAACTGATCGAACGCGGTCTCACAGCGTTCGCCATGGAGCTGATACCCCGGTCAACCAGGGCGCAGTCGATGGATGCGCTCTCGTCGATGGCTACGATCGTAGGGTACAAGTCGGTGGTGCTGGCCGCCGAACGATTGCCGCGAATGTTTCCTCTGCTGATGACGGCCGCGGGCACGATTGCTCCCGCGCGAGTGCTGGTGCTGGGCGCCGGCGTCGCGGGTCTGCAAGCAATCGCGACGGCGAGGCGTCTGGGCGCGGTCGTTGAAGGTTACGATGTTCGGGCGGCTGCAGGCGAGCACGTTCGATCTCTTGGAGCCAAATTCCTGCAAGTCGATCTCGGAGGCATTCAAACGGAAGACGTGGGCGGGTACGCGGTCGAGCTGAGCGAAGAAGCGCTCAATCGAGGCCGGGAGTTGATAGCGAAGCACGCGCGGACGACCGATGTAATCATTACTTCAGCGCAAGTGCCCGGTAAGCTGGCGCCGCTTCTTGTCACTGAAGACGCCGCCGCCGGTATGAAACCCGGCTCGGTGATCGTGGACCTGGCCGGTTCAACCGGAGGCAACTGCGCCGCGAGCAAGCCGGGCGAGACCGTCGTTCGAAACGGCGTAGTCATAATGTCGCCGCTGAATCTCGCGGCTACGGTTCCGGTTCATGCGAGCCAGCTCTACTCTCGCAACGTGACAGCGTTCTTGAAGCTTCTCATTGACGACAAAGGCGAGTTGAAGATCGACTTGAGCGACGACGTGGTTGGTCCTACGTGCGTGTTGCATCAAGGCAAAGTTGTGAATGGCCGAGTTGCCGCCGCGCTCGAGACGGCCGCGCGATAGGAGCTGCGGTGTCCGACAATCTTCAGTTTGTCGGTGGCACCCCGTAGGGGGTGCAATGTTTATAGAGACGTGGTTCGTGCGAGGGCCGCACCCCAGCGGGGTGCAATGTGCCGGCTTAACCCTCCTACGATGAGCGAGTGACCGACATAGCACCCCGCTGGGGTGCGCCACGCGGAACGACTCGCTGCTATAAACATTGAACTCCTAACGGAGTTGCTCGAACGGAGTTGGGGGATGCACCGACGAAGGACCGTGGGATGTCCAGACTCGAGTCCGACAAACTTCAGTTTGTCGGTGGCTTGCTGCTGGCACTTGAGAATCCGCGACAAACTGAAGTTTGTCGGACACTCTTGGAGGATTTGAATCGTGAGCACAGAAGTAATAATCGCGGGGCTGTATGTTTTCGCTCTCGCGGCTTTTCTCGGCTATCAGGTCATCTCGCGAGTGCCGCCGCTTCTTCACACGCCGCTGATGTCGGCGACCAACGCAATCTCCGGAATCTCGCTGGTCGGTTCGCTAGTGACCGCCGGCGCGCACTACAACACCCTCAGCACGGTGCTGGGTTTTCTGGCGGTGACCGCTTCGACGATAAACGTCGTCGGCGGATTTATGATCACCGATCGAATGTTGCGGATGTTTAAGAGACAACCCCCCGCGAAGAACGCCAAGAACGACAAGAGAGACTCTACCCGCGAGGAGCAAGAGCGAGCCTGATGGGTCTTCCAATCGAACTCACTTACCTGGCCGCGTCCATTCTTTTCATCCTCGGTCTCAAGGGCCTCAGCCATCCTGAAACCGCCCGGCGAGGAATGATCTACGCGGAAGTGGGGATGTTCCTGGCGATCGTCGGCACGCTGCTTCACAGAGAAATTGTCAGCTACGAGTGGATCATCGCCGGGCTGATCATCGGGTCGCTGATCGGCGGGGCCATTTCGATCTGGGTGCCGATGACTGCGATGCCGCAGCGGACCGCGCTCTCGCACGCGTTCGGCGCGCTGGCTGCCTCGCTCGTCGGCGTGTCCGAGTATTACCGGCACAGCGGCGTCGAGCTTGGAGCTTTCAAGATGACTGCACTCAGCCTCGAGGTGCTGCTCGGAGGCATCACGGTCACCGGCAGCTTGATGGCGTTCATCAAGCTGCAGGACTGGATTCGCGGGACGCCGATCACCTACCGCGGGCAAAACATCTTCAACATGACGCTGCTGGTGATAACGGTTGGGATGTTCGGCTATCTGATCTACGATCCTTCGGCGCACTCGTTGTTCTACGCGATGGCCGGGCTGGCGTTCGTGTTTGGCGTGCTTATGGTTTTGCCGATCGGCGCGGCTGACATGCCGGTCGTGATGTCGTTGATGAACTCTTACGCCGGGCTTGCGGCAGCAGCGACCGGCTTCGCGATCTCGAACAACGTTCTTATCATCGCCGGCACGCTTGATGGCTTCTCGGGCTTCATCCTCTCGATCCTGATGTGCCGGGCGATGAACCGCTCGATCACCAACGTGTTGTTCGGAGCGTTCGGAGCGGAAACAGCGGCCGGCGAGAGCGGGGCCCTCGGCGTGATGCGCGAGGTGAAGGCCGAAGACATCGCAGTGCAGCTCGCCTACGCCGGTCAGGTGATCTTCGTACCGGGCTACGGGATGGCTACGGCGCAGGCGCAGCACGCGGTGCGCGAGCTTGCGAACATACTCGAAGCTCGAGGCGTCACGGTAAAGTACGCGATCCATCCAGTAGCCGGCCGCATGCCAGGGCATATGAATGTGTTGCTGGCTGAAGCCAACGTGCCTTACTCGTCGCTGTACGATCTCGAGCAGATCAACGCCGAGTTCCCGGCGACCGACGTCGCTGTAGTGATCGGCGCGAACGATGTAGTAAACCCGGACGCTCGCGACAATCCGAGGAGTCCCATCGCAGGAATGCCCATCCTCGAAGTAGACAAGGCGCGTTCGGTCGTGGTCTTGAAGCGCGGCAAAGGCAAAGGCTTTGCGGGCATCGAGAACCCGCTGTTCTTCAAGCCAAATTGCGGAATGCTGTACGGTGACGCAAAGGCGTCGCTGATCAAACTAGCCGGAGCCGTGCAGAACGCCTAGCCTATTTGGACTGCGCCGCCCTCGTGTGATTATTTGTCTTGAGAATGGGTGGCGGCGCTTTTGCGTGTGATTGTGAACAGCTATCCGCCCCAGTCAAAAGCGCCGCCACGCATTCTCAAGACAAAGGACCACAAGAGGGCGGCGCAGTCCAAATAATCGGTCCGCAGTCCAAACGTGACAGCCGTCACGTCGCATCGTGACCCCCGTCATAGCCTCGTTAGCCGAAACCCTCTAAATTGGTGAGTAAGGCGAGCGCGTTCTAGCTGCTCGCACTATCGAGCCAAAGGGCGGCCTCCGTGGCCGCCCATCCTCTCTAGGAGGAGGCTCGGAGTAGAGAGGCTTTAAAGGTACTGATGGCAAACAGAATATTGGACAAAACCGCGATAGCCGACGGCATCTGCCGTTTCATCATCGAAGCCCCAAAAATCGCCAAAAAGAGAAAAGCCGGGAACTTCGTCATCGTCCGCGCCAACGAATACGCCGAGCGCATTCCTCTCACCATAGTCGATTCCGACGTCGAGCGCGGCACCATCACGCTCATCATTCAAAGCGTTGGCAAGAGCACCCGCCTGTTGAACTCGCTTTGCCCAGGCGATGAGCTAGCCGACGTGATCGGTCCGCTGGGTCACCCGACGCCGATCGGGAGCTTCGGCACGGTCGTTTGCGTTGGCGGAGGAGTCGGGACCGCCGAGATCCTGCCCATCGCGAAAGCCTCGAGGGCCGCTGACAATCAAGTCATCTCGATCATCGGCGCTCGCACCAAGAGCCTGTTGATTCTCGAAGACGAGATGCGCGAAACCAGCGATGAGCTTTACATAGTCACCGACGATGGGAGCTACGAGAGAGAGGGACTTGTTGTCGACCCGCTCAGCGACGTGATCGTTCAAGGCATTGACATCGATGTCGTCTACGCGATCGGCCCGATGCCGATGATGCGCGCCGTAGCGGAACTGACCGAGCCTTACAACATCAAGACACTTGTGAGCCTGAACCCTGTGATGATCGACGGCACCGGCATGTGCGGCGGATGCCGGGTGGTCATCGACGGCAAGACTCGCTTCGCGTGCGTAGACGGTCCCGAGTTCGACGCGCATCAAGTCGACTTCGACATCCTGATCCGCCGCAACCGGGCTTATGCACAAGAAGAGAAGATCTCGCTCGAGCGCTACGAGAACGAGCAGGTCGCAAGATTCGAGGGACTGGTCTGAGTTTTCCTCCGCGTCCTCAGCGCCCTCTGCGGTTAAGAGTTTTTTCACCGCGGAGGACACAGGGACGCAGAGGTCGAAGGAGCCGCACTTGTCGACCGAGCAGATCAAGATCAAACGAACACCAAAAGCGCCGCGTCAGGGGATGCCTTGCCAGGAAGCAGAAATCCGGCGCAGGAACTTTTGCGAAGTGGCCATCGGCTTCACCGAAGAGCAAGCGCTGCTCGAAGCTCAACGGTGCATCAACTGCAAAAACCCAATCTGCATAACCGGCTGTCCGGTCGAGATCAACATACCTCATTTCATTCTGTCGATTCTCAATCGCGACTACATCGGCGCCGCTGACATCATCCGCGAGAAGAACAGCCTGCCCGCGATCTGTGGCCGCGTCTGCCAGCAAGAGGACCAGTGCGAAGCGCGCTGCGTCAACGCCATCAAAGGAACGTCCGTCGGCATCGGCCGTCTCGAACGCTTCGTCGCGGATTATCAAATCGATCGCGGCTCGTTCGCGACGCCGTTCATAGCTCCTCAAACCGGAAAGCGAGTCGCGTTAGTCGGCTCAGGCCCGGCGTCGCTCACCGCTGCCGGCGATCTCGCGAGAATGGGCCACAAGGTCACGGTGTTTGAAGCTCTTCACAAGCTCGGCGGCGTGCTCGCGTATGGCATCCCCGAATTCCGCTTGCCCAAGAGCATCGTTGGCATCGAGATTCGCCAACTCGAAAACATCGGCGTCGAGTTCGTCACAAGCTGTGTGGTCGGCAGGACCGAAACCGTGGACGAGTTGCTGGACGAAGAAGGCTACGACGCGGTGTTTCTCGGGACGGGCGCGGGACTACCCTACTTCTTGAACATTCCGGGTGAGAACTTCGCGGGCATCTACTCGGCCAATGAATTCCTGACGCGCGTGAATCTGATGAAGGGCTACAAGTTCCCCGAGTACGACACTCCGGTGAAAGTTGGCAAACGCGTCGCGGTGCTCGGAGCAGGCAACACGGCGATGGACGCCGCGCGAGTCGCGCTGAGGCTGGGTCCAGACAAGGTCTACATGGTTTATCGGCGCTCTCGCGCAGAGGTCCCGGCTCGCGCGGAAGAAGTCGAGCACGCCATGGAAGAAGGCATCGAGTTCAAATTCCTTACCGCCCCGACTCAATTCTTCGGCGACACACGAGGCTGGGTGACGGGGATGGAAGTGATCGACATGGAACTGGGCGAACCCGATGAGAGCGGCCGCCGCAGACCGGTCCCGATCAAAGGCACGGAGCACAGCTTCGACGTAGACACGGTGATCGTCGCGGTCGGCCAGGGTCCTAATCCTCTAGTCCAATCCACAACACCCGGCCTCAATACCACCAAGTGGGGCAACATCATCACCGATGAAACGGGACTCACTAGTCGCCCCGGTTTGTACGCCGGCGGCGACGTAGTTCGAGGCGGGTCCACGGTGATCCTCGCAATGGGCGACGGCAAGCGCGCCGCGAGATCGATTCACGAATACTTGATGAGCAATCGTCTTCGGGGCAGAAACTAGCGGCGAGGTGACACGCCTTCCTCTGGAAATCCCAACTCGCTTTGTGCATTATTAGCCTTCCATAGCCACATTCAATAGCTCGACAAGCACGACTGGAAAGACCGGCGTGTCGCGGACGAAGCGATGTGGGCGAACTGGCATCAGGAAAAGACTCAAAGAATACCGTCGCCGTCGTTGAGAGCGATGAGAGCCGTTGCACGCCCAGTCTCCGGATCAACTAAGGAACACCTATGCCCTACGAACTTTTCATCAGCTACTCGCGCAAAGACAACCTCCCGCAGAAGCCCGGCGATGCGAAGGGCTGGGTCACCGCACTCCACGACGAAATTCTCGCCGACCACCGGCGCTTCTCCACCGAGCCCCTGCGCATATTCTTTGACACCTCGGAGATCAAGAGCCTCGACGATTGGCGGCAGCGCATGCTCACCGGCCTGCGCGAGAGCCGCATTCTCCTCGTCTGCCTCTCGCCAAATTATTTCTCCAGCCCGCCGTGCCTCTGGGAATGGGAGGAATACCTCAAGCGCCAGGTCCACGCCCTAATGGGGCAGGAAAGCGTCGCGCCCGTCTATTTCGTAGAGGCCCCGAACAGCAACGAGCAACTTAACGCCGCGTGGGCCGAGGCAGTCACCCGCAAGGCTATCGCTCCCGCCGACCGCACTGAGTGGGAGAAGCGGTGGAAAGAGTGGCACACCGCCGTGGACCGTCATCAGTGGGTGGACTTGAAGCCGTGGTTCCCGCAGGGCGTCGAAGCGCTGCGCGACGCGGCAGTACGGGATAAGCTCGCCGCCCTTGGCACCAGCCTGTGGGAGCGCATCCAGCGCGCGCGCCGTGCCATCGGCGTGCCGGGTAATCTCCGCCGGCTCAATCCCCACTTCATCGGCCGCCGCATCGAGTTGCGCCAGCTCCATGAAAACCTCGGCCTTGGCGCCGTCGGCGTCGTCACCGCCATCAACGGCCTCGGCGGGCAGGGTAAGACCGAGCTGGCAACCGCCTACGCCCACGGCTGGGCAGATTCTTACCCCGCCGGCCTCTGGGTGCTCGGCGCGGAGGGGAAAAGGGAATTGCTCCCGCTCCTCGGCGAACTCTGCGCCGAACTCGAAATCCCGCTCTCCGCCAGTGCGGACGAAACCGCCGACCAGCGGGGACGCCGTGTGCTCTCTGAACTGAAACGGCGCGCCACCGAAGTCCGCGACCCGGACAAAGGCGCGGCCTGTCTCGTCCTGCTCGACAACGTCTCCGAGCCGACCCTGCTTGCCGAGCCGCAGCTCGCGCAGTTGCCGCGCGAGGACTGGTTGCGAGTCGTCGTCACCACCCGGCTGGGGCAGGATACGCTCCCCGCCTCTCGGCAGAAATCGCTCGCCTTCATCGCCGTGGACGCGCTGGCGGAAGACGACGCGGCGCGGCTCATCGAAGACCACCAGCCGGACGCGAAATGGCCCGCCGCCACCGCCCCCGCGGACGCCGCCGCCGCGCGCGAGATTGTACGCGAGCTGGGCGGCTTTACCCTCGCCGTTGAGAGCGTGGCCATCTATCTGGGCCTGCACCCGGACATCCGCCCCGCCGATTACGTCGCGCGCCTGCGGGCCGAGGGCCTGGCCAGCGTGGACGCCCTGCCCGCTGACGCCGACGTGGCTGCGGAGATGCAGCACCGCGAAAAGCAGCTCCGCCTCGTGCTCGACCAGACCCTCGCCCGCCTCACCCCGCCCGAACGCACCGCCCTCGACTACGCCGCCCTCCTCCCGCCCGACAACATCCCGTGGCCGTGGCTGCGGGAATTGGTGGCAAAGGAACACCCCGATGCGCTGGGCTCGCGCGCCGGCTACCCCGACCCGTGGCCCGCCCTGCGCCGCCGCCTAGAGGGCCTGCGCTTGCTCACTCTCGGCGACCATCCCGAAGTCGCCCGCCTCCACCGCATGGTGGCCGCGCATGTAGCACAACGCCTCGCTGTTGTGGACGGCCATGCGGGCCAACGACGCGTTGCTCTGATGATAGAGCGGATAAAGAGCCATACCGAGGTGCGCTGTCGCGTGCTTCAGCAGAGTTGGCTTCGCAAACAAAGCGGTTGGGAAATAGGCATTCTCTCCGCGATAGCCGATGCCTGGTCAGCAAACGAAATCCCTGAGGGTCTCGTTCTCGGCGACAGAGTTGCTGTGATGAAAAGCAACCTCCGCCGCTATGCACTCTCTGAGTCACGAATGTTGCATATCCTTTCTTTGGCTGGCAGATATCCCACTACAGTTTGGGAAATACAAAAGTTTCTGCGCTTCGCTGTGGATCTAGAGATTTCGCAGGAGGACTTGTATGCACGACTGATCGAGGCTGGCGCGGCTCGAGACGGTTTTGCTTTGATTGAGAAAGCGATCCGTAGCGAAGTGAGCGACCCACACCTCGTTTATGTCTCCAAGGACTCGATTCTAGAGCGTCGGTTCTCACCCATTGATCACATTCGGGAACATCTTTTGCGAGAATCCGAGTCCGAAGGAGACAGCGAACCGTGGATGATCCGGGTTTTGGGATACGATGATGACCCGCGCGGACTTTACGACATTCCAGAGGTTCGAATTTGGTGTCAGGAGGCCCTTGCGATGATGCCTTTTCTACCGGTAATCGTCGATCTGCAGACGTTTCAGTGGTTGGCCTTCTGTCTAGTGGCTACTGAGGCTGCTGGAGACACAGGATATGTGAAGGCATCGCCGATTGCGATTCTTGAACTGCTTCAGCAGGCACGGGAGTCCTTGGTCAGTCTCTTGAACCAAGAAGGGATTGATGGAGCGGAGAGCATCGGCAACAGGTGCATGTATCGAATTCTCGGTGGCCTGGGATTTCCAGGACTTGAAGATGAAGAGCGTTGAGACCCTGCGGGACGACGACTCGACGACTGCCGCGAACTCAAGCAGCGAGCACTGCGAGCCCGCGAGGAAAGTCGTGTGCTAGGAAAATCGTTGAGGTCTTCAGGGACGCGATGCTAGACTTCCGGCCATGAGCACTATTGGTGAAATCGAAACCGCGATTACGAGTTTGCCGGCGCCCCAAACTGGAGGAACTCGCCATCTGGCTGGCGGCATATCGCACGCGCCGAGGGGCGCCGGCGCCTGCCGAGACCTGGCTGAAGCAGGCGCGGGGAGCTGCGCATCCTGGTATGACGACTGCGGACGTGATGGCCCGAACGCGTGGTGATGAATGAGCGACATCCTTCCTGTTCAATCCACAACGAGCTCGAACGCCGCGGACACAATCCGCTGGTGTTCGTCTTCAGTTGCCTCAAGGCCGCAAGAAGCCCCATAAATGGGGCTAGACGGGGAAACGGCCGCACTCTCATCCCAGCCGTAAACGCGCTGGGCTAGTGAAAAGAGAATCCTACCTCGGGGCTCAACGACTCCGGCTGCCGTTTGACTCGCCGTCACGATTTCACGTATACGCATTAGTGCCTTTCCCTCTGAACATGGGACATCGTGCTTGATCGCGGCTGATGCCAAAGAGGTGGTTGAGATGATCTTCTTTCTGGCGGCTTGGCTTCTTCAGGCGCCCGTTCCGGCGCTCGAGAATGACTACGTTCGGGTGATGCGAGACACGGCGACGTGCGCTGTGGCGAAGACGCCGGGTTGCAGGGATCGCGTGATCGTAGCGCTTGGCGAGATCGATCTTAGGTTCGGAAAGTCGCGCCGCAAGATGACCCGAGGCGACATCGCGGTCTTCAAGCCCGGTGAGTCTTACGAGGCGCCCACCGGAGGACCTTTTTTCGAAGTGAACATCAAGCCGAACCATCCTCCGGTTCAGTCGCCTCCTGAGATCATTCCTCCCGAAAAGAACGCGATCCGTTACAACGGCAAGCGGTTCTTCATCTTTGAAGAGAGGCTCGCTGTCGGCGACACCCGTCCGAGACACAGCCATAGCCAACGCGTCGTGATGCAACTGAATCGGACTCGGCTTCAGCAGTGGCCCGATGGGCAGCCCGAGATATTTGTAGACATCGTGCCTGATCGTGCGGCGTTCAATCCTCCGGTGATTCACACTGCGAAGAACGTCGGCGACGCGCCGCTGCGAGGCATCGTGATCGAGTTCAAGCCTGAACCAAAGAAGTAGTCCTTGAAATGATGCGTTATGGACTGCGCCGCCCTCGTGTGGTCCTTTGTTCCTCGAATGGGCGGCGGCGCTTTTGCCTCGGGCGGATAGCTGTTCGATCACAGGCAAAAGCGCCGCCACGCATTCTCAAGACAAAGGACCAAACGAGGGCGGCGCAGTCCAAATAATCGGTTCGCAGTCCAAATAGCCGCAGTCCAAATAGGCCGCCGCAGTCCAAATAGGCTTTCACTCCTTGCTGGCGCTGAGCCCTGAAGCCTCGCGCGCCGGTGCGTGTTCGGCCATCGTGTCCGCGCTCTTGCCAACGTCAGCCGCCGCAGGCGCCTGCCTCAACGCCGCGCCGAGTTCTTCGGCGGCTTCGCTACGCCGCGACTTTTTCGCTTTGCCGGTGCCGCTGTGCGTGTCGCGTCCGGCGGCGGCTTCTGCTTGCCGCGGTGTTCGCTGACGAACCGCGATCGAGTACTCTTCGTTGGCAGCCTCGAGGTCACCCATCGAGTACAACACTCTCCCGAGGTCCTGGTGCGCCTCTGGGTAGTAGTCGCCGCGCTGCTCGATCGCCTTGCGATAGGCTTTGACAGCCGCTTCTGTGTTGCGCACCCGAACGTGGTCGAGGCCCATATGGTAGTAAGCCTCGGGATAGATTCCCCCCGATTGCTTTACCGCGATCTGGTAAGCGTCAAGCGCTGACTCGACGTCGCCCTGACGCGACAGCAGCAGTCCGATCTGGAAGTGCGCCTCCGCGAAGACGCCGCCTTGCTGCTCGACGGCGGTTTTGAGTTCCGTCATCGCCTCCGCCAGCCGCCCCGCGCGAACGAGCGCGCGGCCAAGCTCGTAGTGCGCCCTTGGAAACACGCTGCGGCCTTCGACAGCCCGGCTCAGTTCGGCGATTGCTTCTGCGCTGTGGCCTAAGTCGTATAGCACACGCCCCAGGTCGAGATGAGCCTCTGGGAATGAAGGGAGAGGGGGAGAAGGGGGGATGAGGAGAGTGGGCGACCCGGCGATCATCGTTGTGTCCCCGGTCGCTTTGGCCTTGGCCTTAGTAGAGTGAGCCTTCTCGCTTCCGAGCATGACTGTCGCCCCGTCGCCCCGTCGCCCCGTCGCCCCTTCTCTTTCCTCTGTCGCTCCCTCGCCCAGTCGTACCGTCGCACCGTCTTTTTCCTCTGTCGCGCCCTGGCCCAGCCGAACCGTCGCGCCATCACTTTCGAGTTTAGCCGTCTCGCCCAGTCGCCGTGTCGCCGCGTCGGTTGCCGCTGCCTCTCCCAGTCTCAGGGTCACCGCGTCTCCTGCCTCGGTCGCCCCCTCGCGCTGTGCGATTGCAGTCTCCAACTCCTTCCGCGCGTCCTCAAGCGCGCCGCTCTCATAAAGCGCGCGGCCGAGATTGCGGTGAGCTTCAGCGTCATTCCCATTGCGAAGTTCGAGCGCGGTTTGAAACTCGCGGATCGCGTCTTCGAGTTGCCCTCGGCCGTACAACACCAGGCCGAGATCGTGATGAGCATCGGCCGCCGTGTCTCCTTGAGTGATCGCCCGCTTCAATGAATCGGCCGCGCGGTCCAGATCGCCCAGTCGAGCGAGCGCGTTTCCGAGATTGCGATGCGCGTCGGGGAAGTTCCCGTGCTGCTGCTCGATCGCAGTCTCGTAAGCGCGCACCGACTCTTCGATCTCGCCTC
>JBGQGO010000064.1:0-15471 GCA_041497455.1 Blastocatellia bacterium
CGGCCTTTCACGCTGCCGGCGGTCCGCGAAACCAGGCTCGAGAACGGCCTGACAGTTCTCTTCATTGAAGACCACAGGTCACCGATCGTCACGATCCTAGTAGGCATTCCGGTAGCGACAGATTCTTCTGGGGACATCGCCGAGCTGACACTTCAGATGGCGCTTGCAGAGGCGACGGCTGAGCTCATCACCGAAGGCGCGGGTTCCCGAACCAGCGAACAAGTGGCTCGGGAAGTCGAGACGCTTGGTGGACGCCTCTCATCTTCAGCGAACGACGACTACGCCGAAGTGGCCTTGTCGGTCGTGGCCGAGAACGCCGAGCGAATGATGGATTTGCTGGGGGACGTGCTGCTGCGTCCGGCGTTTCCCGAAAGCGAGGTGGCGCTATACAAGCGCAATCGAATTCAGACCCTCGTCGTCCAGCGGCAAGACCCCGCGTTTTTGGCCGGTGAGCAGTTCGATCGAATCGTCTTCGGCTCACACCCCTACGCAATATCGGCTCCGACGCCTGCGTCGATTGACGCGCTCGATCGAGAGAAGATGGCACGGTTTTACCGTTCCAACTTTGGGCCGGGCGGCTCGGTCGCGATCATCGTTGGCGACTTCGACGCGAGCAAGATGGAAATGAAAGCGCGCGAGGTCCTCGGCGGGTGGAAGGCACCGCAGAAGCAATTAACAAAAATCCGCCCCATCGACTTTCCTCGTGCGACGGAAAGGCGCGTGTACCTGGTTGACAGACCGGGCTCTGAGCAAGCCGATTTCCGGATCGGTACGTTGGCAGTCAAACGCTCGCATCCGGAATACTTTCCGCTCTTGGTTGCCAACGCAATCCTTGGCGCCGGCACTGGCTCGAGGCTCTTTCTGAACATCCGCGAACGAAAGGGCTACGCTTACGATGTGTATAGTTCGGTTGGCGCGCTTCGAGAGGCGGGAACTTTCTTTGGCGGAGCCGAGACTCGCACTGAGGTGAGCGCTCGGGCCATAAGAGAGATGCTTGCGGAGTTCGATCGCCTGGGCGCAGTGAAAGTTGGGCCGCTAGAGTTGCAAAGCGCAAAGAACTATTTGAACGGGCTATTCTCTCTCGCGCTCTCGACACAAGGCGGCGTCGCCGAGCGGATAATGCAGACCTACATGCTCGACCTGGGACGCGACTATCTCGAGGCTTATCGCTCGCGCATCGAAGCGGTGACCGCCGAACAGGTTCAGGAGGCGGCCCGGAAATACATCCGGAGCAAGCGTCCAGCAATAGTCGTTGTGGGCGACGCATCGAAGCTAGCGAGGGATCTCAGGAGAATCGGTCCAGTAGAGGTGCTCGATATCGAAGGAAAGCCCGCGAAACAGTCCGCGCCGTGAAAGCGGTGTGACTTGATCCATGCATGTCGCTCCCTTCTTCTGACGTTTCACTCGGAACTCCATTTATATACAGCCGCTGGATCGAGCCATTGTAAGTGACTGCGTTGACAGTAGGAGTCGTCGCAACATTCCCGGCTGCGTCGCGCGCTCGAGCGACGAGCGTAAGGGGTTCCGGGAACGAGGCTGTAACGAGCGGTGGCAGATTCGTCGGTCGTAAGGCTTATGGTGGTCTGAGTCGTGCCCACTGAAAGGGTTCCTGTTGGTTGCCCGTTTGAACAGAGTGGCGGTGTCGTATCCGGCGGAGGTGGACTGCTGGGCGTGTTCATGTCAGCCTGGATTTCAGCGAGCGACAAGGCACGATTGTAGACGCGAAGCTCGTCGATTGCACCATCAAATTACCCGTTGAGACCAGGCTGGGGAATGGCACAAATCTGGTTATTATCAAAGTCAACTCCGATACGGAATGGGCATGTACTGAGGTTGAGGGATCCGGCGCGCGCACCCGTAGTGTTCTGGGCCCCGTTAACATAGATAGTCACCAGACTGCCCGATCTTGTAACTGCAACGTGAGTCCAGGTGTTGGTGGGGATCTGCACGGTTGAGGTCGGCGGTGAACCAGGCATATAGACCTGCAGGAAGGCGTTGGCGTTAACGGCCACCTCAAGCAGGCTATCGCGACCATTGAACAGAGCTCGCCAACCTGCGGTCGGATCGCGTTTGATCCACAGGGAATAACTGAAGTCTCCGGTCGGTAGGGCCGGGTTAGGTACTTCGACATAGTCGTCGATGCCATCAAGATTGAGTGAGGCGCCGTATTTCCCGCTCGGACTCCAGCCCGCCCCGTTTAGCAATGTGGCGGTCTTGTTGTTGCCCGATGAGTCAGCCGCACTGAGTACCGCTGCCTTCGTTGAATCCGTAACTTGACGAAGCGACCGGGAATTGTGTCTAGGTGCAGGAATGCCGATTCGTCCGAATCGTCTTCTCCATAGTCGAGGCCGGCTTTCATTGCCACGCCTTTGAAATCACATCTGAGCCTGATAGTCATCTATGCTGCCGGTCAGGTTCAGGAACTCAATCTCTACTCCGCGCGTCTGCTGGGGGCACAGCACGCGCGCGGCTGGCCTGCCACTCGGCCTTTGGTGACCATGATCGATCATAGAAGATCACCCGATCAGCCTGATAGATGTTATAGCCGGTCTGGACACAGCCCTTCGAGGCGAGCATTACAGGCGCCCGGCCTTGCCGGAACCTTTCTAGCGAGATCGGCGACGCGTCGCGTGATTGGAATCTCCCCGTGGAAAAGGACATTCTCGATACCGATCTCATCCAGCCTGCGAGCAAACAGATTCAGCACTGCCGGCGCGTTGGCCAACAGAATTATCTTATGACCATCGCTGACCAGCTTTCGGACGCGGTTGACGGCATACGTCTGCTTTGTTGTCAGACCCACGAACGGTGGGAGATCGATGACGCCTTTCTGGGGGACGTTGCAGGCATCGATGACCGCCTGAATTTTGGCGAGGATGTCTATTAGGTTATTCTTACGCTCAATTCGTAGAGACTCTTGTACGATTGCACACCCAGAACCCTAAAACTGCCACAACGGCCAATTTACGGTTCAAGTGACAAGCGGTTCCTGTAGCCTGTTTGAGGGGGGTGGCGGAGGGGACAGGATTCGAACCTGCAAGGGCTTTCGCCCGGCGGTTTTCAAGACCGCTTCCTTACCATTAGGATACCCCTCCTGCGATAGCAGAAGAGAGAGTATAGGCGACCGCCTGCGCTCATTCAAGATTCGGCGCTAAACAGAGAGTGAAGTTGAATTCTCTGACTAGCCGCCGCAATGGGCTTTAGTGGTCGCTCGGGTCAGGGTCAACTAGGTATTAGGTTGGGACATCACAGGACGGTCGCAAAAAAAATAACGGGAAGAGGAAACTCGGGCGAGTGTCCCCTTCCCGTTTTCTGCGTCCCTTCAATGGTTGTGTCCCTCAACCAGAGAAGAAGAGGAGGTTATTTGACAGCCACAATCCAAATTCCCTCATGGTTGCCGAGTTGCGCGCAACTATATCAAAGCTGCCTGGATGTGAGAATCACACTCACTGGAAAAGCAAAGAAGAGTACTCAAGTTGCCGATGCTCGAACTTCGGTTTCTAGTGCCCGTAAGCGTTGTCCTGTGTTAGGTTAGCAGATCAATCCAGGCGGCTGAACGAAATGACCCCTGGCGCGTTTCAAGTTTGTGGCGGAACAATCGTACCTGAGCCGGTTGTTGAGCGGCTCGTTAACACTCGTCCGGCCTTTCGCGTCTTAGACACCGGGCAAAGGTAAGGATGTACAAGATTGAGAGTAACGGCCTACTCCTTGTGGCTAGACAAACTCAGCCGGCGGCCCGTGCTCGCGTGACTGAATTCTCCGAAGAAGCCTTGCTCGTGAAGGCTGTGCGTCACGGTGAGCAAGAGGCGTTCGCCAAGCTGTATGGCCTCTATGCGCCGATGGTGCACGGGATACTGCTGGCTCGCGTGCCGTGGGGTGAGGTCGACGACCTTGTGCAAGATGTCTTCCTCGTGGTTCTCAAGAAGCTTAACTCGCTTCGCGATGACGCTGCGTTCGGAGGGTGGCTTGCGATGATCGCGCGCAACCGTGCGATGGATTTCCACCGCCGTAAGCGTGATACCGAAGAGCTGAGCGACGACCTCGCGACCCAAGGCAACTCCGAAGCCGGCCGCGAAGCCGCTAACGTACTCAAAGTGATCTGTGGGCTTCCGGAAGCTTATCGCGAGACTCTGGTCTTGAGACTGGTGGAAGGAATGACCGGTCTCGAGATCGCGGACCGCACCGGTCTCACGCCCGCCTCTGTCCGAGTGAATCTGCACCGCGGCATGAAGCTGCTCCGCGAGAAGTTGGGAATGGAGGAGCGAGTATGAACGACGACTATCTGTGGGACCGATCAGGCGAACCCGATCCGGAAGTTGAACGCCTCGAGCGCGTGCTCGGCAAGTACCGGCATCAAGCCAGGCCGCTTAGTCCGGCTCTCCGTCCGCGTTTGTCCGAGCGGCCCGGTGGATGGATCAGGTTAGCTGCGGTCGCGGCGGCGATTCTGATTGTCCTGGCCGGACTCTGGATCTTCAAAGTTCAGAACAAGAGCGTGACAACTCCGCGCGAGTCGGCCAACACCGAGAGACCTGAGAAACGAGACAAGAATCAAGCGGTAGCACCACCGGTTAAGGAAACCGAGAACGTTTCCACCGTAGCAATAGCTCCCAAGGCCCCTCGCAAGATTCATCGCAGAGCTTCGCCGGAGACGCCCGCTGAAAGTTTGCCGTACGCCGATTCAGATTTGGTTGCCGAACGTCAGCCGATGATCAATCCGTTCATCGGCGTCGAGACCGCTCGTCACATCGAGCGGGCCCAGTTGCTGTTGCGATCCTTCAGAAACACTCGCGATTCTGGCGCGCAACCTGATCCTGATATTGCTTACGAGAAGCAGCGATCGAGGGGGCTGCTTTACAAAAACATTCTTCTGCGGCGAGACGCGGAAGCGAAGGGCAATATGCCGGCTGAAGAGTTGCTCGGCAGCCTCGAGCCGTTCTTGCTCGACATTGCAAATCTGCCGGACAGACCTTCTAACGACGACGTGCGCTCTATCAAAGAGCGAATGCAGAAGAAGGAGATTGTCTCCGCGCTGCAGGTTTATTCGGCGCCAACGTTGAGCCAGGTTTTTTGAGGAAAAGGTTCTATCGGTCCTATACGTCCTAATAGGTCCTATTTTCAAGGAGAGAAAATGCTTCGCACTATTACCGTTCTAAGTCGATTCCGAGTGAGACCATCTCGCTTGTTTCCCCTTCTTGTCATCGCGCTGAGCGTGAGCAGTCTGCTCGTGCTGCCCCGTAGCACCAGCGCCGCTCACTACCCACAGGAACTGGAGAAGCTCAACAGGCTCGTGCAAACGTCCGGCGGGTCCGATGCGGAAATGAAGATCTTCCGCGAAGGCCGGGACCTTATCGGCGATGAAGCGTGGGAGAAAGCGGCCACGAAGTTCCGCGAGTACATCGGCAAGTATCCGAAGGGTAAGGATACGGACGCTGCGCTCTACTGGCTCGCGTTCGCGCTGAAGAAGCAAGAGAAGTATCAAGACGCGGACCGCACGCTGGAGCGGCTGGTTAGCGACTACCCGAGATCGAAATGGAAAGACGACGCAAGCGCGATGCGGATCGAGCTGGCGTCAGCGCTTCCCAACCGTCAGGTTGTCGGCAACATCGACAGCTACGACGAAGAAACCAAGATCGTCGCGCTGCAAAGTCTCTTTCAGGGTAACCCGGAGCGAGGGGCGGCCATTGCCGCCGACCTTCTGAAGCGCGACTCCAAAGCGAGCAAGCGTGTGAAGGAGGCGGCCATCAGCCTTCTCGGGCAACATCACAGCAAAGCCAGCTCCGATCTGCTGCGGGAAATCATTCGCAACGAGGTAGATGCTCAACTCCGCAAGACTGCGATCTTCTGGATAGGACAGACAACCGACGAAAGCATCCTCGACCTGCTGAAAGATCTGGCGACCACGTCTACTGATAACGAAGTGAACAAAGCGGCGGTGTTTGCTATATCACAGCACCGGAGCCCGCGAGCCGGCGCGCTGCTGAGCGAACTGGCGCGCGGCGCAACGTCACGCAAGGTTCGCGAGGAGGCAATCTTCTGGCTAAGCCAGCGCCAGGGCGACGCAATAGACGCCGAGCTGATCAAGATATTTGATTCCGATCCCGACGTGCAGATTCGAAAGAAGGTAGTGTTCGCGCTCTCGCAACGAGGCACCGCGCAAGCCAGAAGCAAGCTGAGCGAGATCGCGCGGTCGGGGGCAGATCTCGATACTCGAAAGGAGGCGATCTTCTGGCTCGGCCAACGTGGCGATGAACAGAGCGCTGACGACTTGATGAAGATCTACGACGCCGACACAAGCGTTGAGATTCGCAAGAGGATCGTCTTCTCGATGTCGCAGATGAACAACGCGCGGGCAAAGGCGAAGCTCTTCGACATCGCACGCAGCGGAGACAATCCCGCGGTTCGCAGCGAGGCTGTGTTCTGGGTCGGGCAGACCGGCGGAGAGCAAGGCGTCGATCTCCTAATTCAGTTGTACGACTCGGAAAAGAGCGACGAGGTGAGGAAGAAACTTGTCTTTGCGCTCGCACAAAGCGGCAAGAAGCGCGTTTTGCAAAAGCTGATGGACATAGCTAAGCGAGACCCGTCGCTTCAAGCGCGCAAGGAAGCGATTTTCTGGCTCGGCCAGAGCAAAGATCCCGAGGCGGCTAAGTTTCTCGAAGAGATTCTGAAGTGAGTCGTGGTTTCTGGTTTCTGGTTTCTGTGGTTTCTGGTTAATACCGTGTTGACCGCGAAAACTGGAAACCAGAAACCAGAAACTAGAAACAGCGAACTTTCAGTTTTGTCGGACATCAAAGGAGTCACTAAAGTGTTTAAGACGATTTGCAGGCTCGCGTTATTGATCGTAGTAATGCTGATGGCTTCCGCGAACTCGCGCGCTCAACGCGAAGGCTTCATACCGACAGAAGGAACGAATCTGAGATCAAGGCTCGACCTCGCAGTCAGGCAAGGCCGCGCCAAACAGATTCGCTTCTGGACGGCTTACTCGTTTGACGTGAGGCCCGGTGTCGCCGTCGACGTTGAGTGGCACTCGGACGGAAACACCACCATTGTCAGCGGGACAAGCATCTCGGTAGGCTCGAAGATCGAGACGCGCAACCTCGGCGTCTTCGTGTTGCACGAGCCGAGCGATGGTTCGACAGCACGAGTTGAAATCTACAACCTCGACCGCCGGCGTGAGTACAGCGGGTATCCCGTTTACTGGCTCGGCCGCGCCGCGAACGAAGAGAGCTTGACCTATCTGAAAGGCATCGTTGAATCGAATCAGATCGGCGATGCGCCCAAGCATTCGATCGTCGCGATTGGGCTGCACGATGATCCGCGCGTAGGCGGCATGCTCGAAGACTTCGTCCGCAATTCAAAGGTCGACAAAGTGCGCTCTACCGCGGTTTTCTGGCTAGGTCAGATTCCCGGGCACAACCCGTTTCTGGTTGACCTTGTTCGCAACGAGCAGGAGAGCGCCTCACTTCGCAAAGAGGCGGCGTTCGCGATAGGAATCAGCAAAGAGCCAGGCGCAATGGCGGCTCTCGAAGGCCTATATCCGGCGGTCACCAACCGCGAGGTCAAGAAGCAAATCATCTTCGCCGCCTCGATCAACAACAGCGACGCGCCCGCCGCAAGCAGAAACGATGACGACGGGATCAACTTTTTGATCAAAGTGGCGGAGAGCGACCCCGACCGAGAGCTGAGAAAGCAGGCGTTGTTCTGGCTCGGCCAAAGAGCAGGCAAGCGCAGCCTCGAGGTGCTGGGCAACGTGGTCGAGAAATCCGACGACGACACCGAAGTGCAAAAACAAGCGGTGTTCGCCATCAGCCAGCGCGCGAAGGACGAAGCAATACCTCTTCTGATCAAGATCGCCAGGACTCATCCCAAACCTGCGGTGCGCAAGCAAGCAATGTTTTGGCTCGGCCAGACCGGCGACGACCGCGCTCTCGAGTTTTTCAAAGAGATACTGGCGAAGTGAGTAGCAGTAGGGATCTCGGGTGGCCAGGTTGGAGATCGGAGAATTGAAAATTGAAAGCGTCCCGCAAAGAGTAGGGCGCCAATTTGCAATTTCAAATTTTCGATTTTCAACTTTCAATTCTTCGCTTTTCGGCTGAAACCTTTTGCCCTAGCGCCTCACTAACTAGCGTCTTTGTTTCAGCCATTGGTTTCATCTCGACGTGACTCATTGGGAGAAGTTATGAAACGAATCAACCAGCCGTTGCTTCGACTGGAAGGCGTCACAAAAGTCTTCCTCACCGACCAGGTGGAAACGCACGCGCTGTCGGGGATTCATTTGGAGATCGACAAGGGCGAGTTCGTTTCGATCGCCGGGCCATCGGGCTGCGGCAAGTCAACGCTTCTCGCGATCCTCGGACTGCTCGATTCACCGACCGAAGGAACGTACATCCTCTCTGGCAAAGCGGTTTCCGATCTGCCTCCGCCCGAGCGCGCTCAGATTCGCAATCGCGAGGTCGGGTTTGTGTTTCAGAGGTTCAATTTGATCGGCGATCTGACGGTGTTCGAGAACGTCGAGCTCCCGCTCACCTACCGCGGTGTGAAAGCATCGGAACGCCGCGAGCGAGTTCGGGACGCGCTCGAACGAGTGGGCATGGCGCATCGCGAGCGGCATCTGCCGAGCCAGTTGTCGGGCGGGCAGCAGCAACGAATCGCAGTGGCGCGCGCGGTCGCAGGCGATCCTGTGATCGTGCTCGCCGACGAGCCGACTGGCAATCTCGATTCGGCGCACGGCGAGGCGGTGATGGAACTGCTGGGCGAGCTTCACAGCGCGGGCGCGACGATATGCATTGTGACTCACGACCCGCGCTACGCGGCTTATGCAGATCGGTTGATTCATCTGTTTGACGGACAAGTCGTGGAAGAGAAAAGCAAGGCGGCGTGAATGCTGCAAGCTGGGTCATTCGAACTTCACCGGGAAAGTCGGCTCCGGGGGCTCGGTCATCTCGGTGTCCGGGATAGGCGGCAGCGTGACGTTCCGGGGCGAGTGAGCGAACGTTGCTCGTCGGCCTTCGAGCATTCGCGCGAGCAGTTCCGTCATGGATTCGAGAAGGGGGCTTCAAAAGACGCGATAAGCAAACCCCACGGTCGCCTTGAGGTACGAGTGAGCGTACCTAACACAAAGGCACGAAGACGCAATCCGCCTCCTGCTGTCTTCGTGTCTTTGTAATTTTGTGCTCAAGATTCACGCTGTATAGTGCCTTTCCATTCCGCTACTTTGTTCCCGGACACCTGTTGCCAATAGACTATGAGCGTCCGGCCCCGTGGCGGCGTGTTCGCCCGAATTCGCACGCAAACGCCGGTTTCACCAGACGATCGTGAAGCAGATTCGGTGGCACAGCTATCGCATATCACTTAACCTGCGTGCATCCCCGCAACCCGCAACGGTAGATCGTCGACCTGAACAAGCGAGGTACCGTGAAGACCAAAGTGAATTCCACCAGACATGTCTTTCGTTTGGTTTGCATCGCAAGCTGGCTTGCGATAGAGGCGTGGCCGGGGCCGCGGTATTCTCACCGCGATTCTCAGCAACCTTTCGGTCACGATAGGGTTGCGGCCGATTCCATCGGCGCGATGAGTCCGCTATTTGATCGAGTCAACGTCTCGAAGGAACGGGCCGCCGAGGTCTACGGCGGGTTGCCGCTCGGCTTCGAAGCTAACTATGGCCAGGCTGACCCGCAAGTGAAGTACTTATCGCGTGCCGGAGGCTGCAACCTCTACCTGACCGCGAAGGAAGCGGTGGTGATTCTTCGCGAGTCAACGCGTCCTTCATCGCACGAGGGAAAACCTCAGTCGCCGAACGCCAATCCACAATCATGCATGCTTCGGATGAAGCTGGTGGGAGCGAGTGACGCTACGCGGATAACTGCGTTGAACGAACTACCCGGCAAGACTAACTATTTCATCGGCAATGATCCCAAGAAGTGGCGAACTAACGTTCCGACCTACTCGAGGGTCAAGTTTCAGAACGTATACCCCGGCGTGGACGTGTTGTACTACGGCAACCGGCGCGAGCTCGAGTATGACTTCATAGTGGCTCCAGGAGGCAGTTTCAAGACAATAGCGCTGACGTTCGATGGAGCGCGGCGCATTCGATTGGATGCATCAGGCGACCTGTTGATTGACACGACCATTGGAGAGATTCGCCAGCGCAAGCCGGTCATTTATCAACAAGCAAGCGGAATCAAACAGGCAATCAGCGGCCGCTATGTGATGCGTGGGGAGCGTGAAGTTGGGTTTGAGGTTGGCGACTACGACCCAAGCCGCACGGTTGTGATCGATCCGGTTCTTGCTTACTCGACAACGATCGGAGGCCTCGACAACGACAGCGCTAACGCCGTGGCGGTGGATGCTGCCGGCAATGCTTATGTGTGCGGAGTGACTACCTCGCTAGATTTCCCGACGGTGAATCCTTTTCAGCGGAACTTAGGACTGCCTGCAGTATTTGTTCGTGTTTCCACCGACGCTTTCGTCGCGAAGTTGGATCCATCGGGTACGACCCTTCTCTATTCAACATACCTCGGCGGCATAGGCGCCGATACTGCCAACGCCATCGCTGTGGACTCGGCAGGCGACGCTTACGTGACTGGCGGTGCTCAATCAAAGGACTTCCCCACGACGGCAGGTGCATTTCAGACAAAAGCAAGCAACGGTGGCGATGCCTTCATAACAAAGCTCAATCCGACAGGCAACGCTTTGGCGTACTCGACGTATCTGGGCGGGTCGAATAGCTCCGAGTTCGGCACTACTACTAATATCGGACGCGGAATAGCCGTTGACCAGGAAGGCAGCGCTTACGTTGCGGGCTACACTTTTTCTGAGAACTTCCCGCTTAAGAAACCGGCCCAAGGGCTGTTTAACAATGGTCGTGCGACTGGCTTCGATTGTCTGCGCTTTTCCCTTGCCCCTACGCGTGAGGATGCTTTCGTTACGAAGTTGGACGCCTCGGGCGCGGGGCTGGTTTATTCCACGTATCTGGGTGGCAGCAACGCGGATGAAGCGTACGGCATCGCGGTAGACTCAACGGGAAGCGCCTACGTTACTGGAATCACCTGTTCCTTCGACTTCCCGAATTCGACGTCCAGTAACGACAACCCAGTGGCGGCATTTCTCGTAAAGCTCAGTCCATCAGGCAAGAAGTTTGTCTATGCCAGGCGTTTCGGGGGCCGTGGCAATGATTTCGGCAACGGGGTTGCAGTAGATTTCGAAGGCAACGCGTACGTCACAGGCCAGACAGACTCCGACGACTTTCCCACGACTCCCTCTGCATTTCAGCCGCGTCTGGGCGGCAGCGTTCTGTACGCAACGACTGATGGCGGCGGCGCCTGGAGATCCATATCGGGATTCCCTAATTCGTCAGCGAGCGCAGTGGCGATTGATCCTACGAATCCACTTAGAATATACGCCGGCTTGAACGGCAGATTGCCCGGACCCGGCCTGTTACTGAGCACCGATGGAGGTGATACGTGGGGAAACCCTGGGATCGGGCTATCCTTCCCGAACAACTTCGCTTCGGCGATCGCGATTGATCCGAAGAACCCATCCGTTGTGTATACGGATCTCTATAAAAGCACAAATGGCGGCGCCAGTTGGACGCTCATGCGGTTTCCCTTTGGAGGACCGTCTGGATCTGCGCGTCTATTCGTAGATCCCGTGAATAGTTCCACAGTCTACCTGTTATCTCTCGGCGGTATCGCTGGCGACCTCATATTTCCACCTCGATTCTTCAAGACCACCGATGGCGGGAGCACCTGGGATATCATTCGCAACGGAGCGAGTCTCTTCGGCCCAAGCTCCGCGGTCCTTGATCCGAAGAATCCGTCAACGCTTTATGCGGCAAATGTCGACCTATACAAGAGCACCGACGGCGGGAATACCTGGCGCATTCCCTACGAGGGCAACCGCAGCTTCTTGAAGCTGGCCATCGATCCGATCAACACCTCGACCCTCTATCTGAGCGACGCGAGTGGCAGTCTCTTCAAGACCACAGATGCGGGAACCAGCTTTACCAAATTGCGGGACTTAGGTGTTCCCATCAACGAGCTACAGGTTGATCCGATAAACACCGCGACAGTCTACGCTGCAACGGGCAGCACTGAGCGCGGGGGCGGCGTTTTCAAGAGCACAGACGGCGGGCAAACCTGGAACGCAACCGACCTGATCGCCGCTGCAGTCAACACGCTTGCAATCGATCCGCTTAACCCGTCGCGGCTCTTTGCAGGAGTGGACTTCGACGTTGACAGCTTTGTGGTAAAGAGCAATCCCGCAGGCAGCGCTCTGGTTTACTCCACATATCTCGGAAGCCGGTCGCCCGATATGGCTGCCGGTATCGGCGTGGATGCAGTGGGCAATGCCTACGTGACAGGGAAGACGCTCTCAGACCGATTCCCCAGAAAAGACGCCTTGCAAGTTATAAAACCTAGCGGACCGTTTGATGCTGCCACATTTACTACAAAGCTGGACGGCGCCGGCTCGGCGATTCTCTTTTCAACGTACGTGGGCGGCAGCGACCCGAGCTTCGGCTCGGGCATCGCCGTGGACCCGGCTGGAAAAGTTTACCTTGTCGGCACGACCGGAATGTTGGGCGTGTCACTCTCAGGCGCCCCAATAGAAAGTGTTTTCAGGGGCCTTGACGCTTTCGTGATAAAGATTGTCTCGCCTCCGCGAATTGCCGGCGCTTCCGTGTCGGGCAAGAACTTGATCGTGACCGGGGAAGGGTTCGACAGAGGCGCAGTGATCCTCATCGACGGCGTGGAGCAGAGAACTCGAAACGACGAGTCCAAACCGGCAACGGTACTGATAGGAAAGAAGGCAGCAAAGAACATTGCTCCGGGTCAGAGAGTGAGCATTCAGGTTCGCAACTCGGACGGGCTGCTCTCGGAATCGTTCAACTTCATGCGATTGCCTTGATGAACAGAGGATTGGATGGCTGCCAATAGTAGTGCTATTGATCGGCGACGCCATTCAGTCTTATTCAACGGCAAACACGGTGCGTTGCCAAGGCACTGCCGGACTGAAGCGGCGCAGAGGATCTCAGTTCACCTGATCGCCTCGGTGCAGTGCCAGGCTTCAGCGCGGAATGAAGGAGATGAACAATGGCAGTTCTTCGGCGCCTCAAGACACTAGCAGTCATAGTCATGACCTTGCTTAGCGTCCACTGGTTGACGCCCGCCCTTCAGTGCAAGTCACCAGTTGCAGCGATTTCGGGAAGCAAGGAAGAAAGACGCAACATCGGCGCGGCCGGCGTTGATGGGGATGCGGCGAAAGGGCACGCGGCGAACGCACTAGACAAACTGCCGTTGCACTTTGAAGAGAACCAGGGACGCGGAGCCAACGGCTCGCGGTTCATCGCGCGCGCGGCCGGCCTTGATTTCAGTATTACGCCGGCCGAAGCCGTGATGCATCTGCGCGCGGGGCAACAGAGCGCGGCGCCCTTTCCAGACGCAAGGCCTACACGCATTGCCGGCGTGCAGGAGCCGGACGCTGCACGCGCCACGCCGAAGCCGCGCAAAACCGCTTCGCTACGCATGCAGCTTGTCGGCGCGAACCGGCGCGCTCGTCTCACTGGCGAGAATCAACTGACCTCGCACACGAATTACTTCATCGGCAACGACCCGCAGCAATGGCGCGGTGACGTGACGAACTATGCGCAGGTCAAAGCCGAGCAGATCTATGGCGGCATCGATGTGGTTTTTTACGGCTCAGGCCGGCAGCTTGAGTATGACTTCAATGTGGCTCCCGGAGCCGGTTACAAGGCGATTCGCTTACGCTTTAGCGGTGCTACACGAATGGCGATCGATGAATCGGGCGACCTGGTGATTGACACGCTAGGAGGCCAGCTTCGCCAGCACAAGCCTGTCGCCTATCAACTTGTCGGCGGTGAGCGACGTGAGATTGCGGCGCGCTACATCGTTCGCCGCGAGCGCGAAATCGGATTCGATATCGGGACGTATGATCGCTCGAGGCCGCTCATCATTGATCCGGTGCTGAGTTATTCCACCTTCTTCGGAGGCGAAAGCAACGACTCTATCAACGCCGTTGCTGTAGACGCGCAGGGCAATGCCTATGTCGCGGGCACCACAGATTCGAGCGACCTGGCCATCACACCGAGCGCGTTTCAATCGAGAGGGGGCATCAGATCTGTCCTCACCGTCGGCTTCGTCGCCAAATTCGATCTGACCAACAACCGGCTCCTGTACTCGACCTACCTCGGCGGCAGTCCCGGACCGACGGGCGGCTTTGCCTCGAGCAGTTGTTTGGCTGTTGCGATTGATTCCGCCGGAAACGCCTACATCACCGGGTGGACGGGCGCAGCGAATTTTCCGATTACCCCCAACGCCTTTCAGAGTGTCCTGGCGGGCGGCAGCGACGCTTTCGTTGCCAAGCTGAATTCCACCGGCAGCGCGCTCGTTTACTCGACCTACCTCGGTTCGAGCAAAGGGCCGGTCTCCGGCCTCTCCCCCTTAGACGAAGGCCTCGGCATCGCGGTCGATGTTGCCGGCAGCGCATACGTGACGGGACGCACCATAGGGATGGATTTCCCGGTCACGGCGGGCGCATTGAAGACGGCCCACGACCGCGATACGGGGCTTGCAGGGAGTATCGATCCAGTCTTGCTGAGCTTCACAGATGCTTTCGTGACCAAACTGAATCCAACCGGCACAGCGCTGGTCTACTCTAGCTATCTTGGCGGCGGCGGCGATGATACCGGAAGCGGCATCAAGGTTGATGCCGCTGGCAATGCCTATGTAGTTGGCGCCACTCGAGCGGGAAACTTTCCGACATCGAATCCCACGCAGGCCAATCTCGGCGGCGGCAGCGATGCGTTCATCGCCAAGCTGAATCAGGACGCTAGCGCCCTCGTCTATTCGACCTATGTCGGCGGTACCAGCGATGACACCGGCAAAGCCATCGCCATCGATGAATCAGGCAACGTCTATGTTGCGGGGACGACGGCGTCCACAGACCTGCCGGTGACGGCCGGCGCGTTCCAGCCGGCGAGCGCCGACGTGAATATCTACAAGAGCACAAATGGCGGCGCAAGCTGGGCCCTAAGCAATGTCGGCATGCCTGGCAATTCCTCCATTTCACAGATTTCCATTGATCCGGTTAGCCCGTCCTCTCTTTATGCGAGCGTATTTGGTCGTGTCTTCAACAGTTCGGACGGCGGGCGACGTTGGAAAAACACTGTTGGCCAGAGTCCTAGCGGAGTGCCTACCCGCGTGCTGGCCTTCGATCCGAAGAAGCCAACAACCGTTTACGGCGTGATGGATCTGGGCTTTTTCTTTCCCCAGCTCTTGAGGAGCTTCAACGGCGGGCAAACCTGGGAAGGTATTAATCACCATTCTCGGCGCCAACTTTCTGCCCGGGGCGCGCGTTCGCATCGGCGGGGTGCCCGTGACTATCACTGAAGTAACCAGCAACAGGATCAGAGGCATCGTCAACGGCCGCTCAGCCGGCATGATTGATCCGGTCAAC
>JBGQGO010000065.1:0-15463 GCA_041497455.1 Blastocatellia bacterium
TAGGAACAGTTCGTAGATCGGCCTTCAGGCGGAAGTTTGTATGTTAATCTGTCCTGCGAAACGATACGAACTTCCGCCTGAAGGCCGAACTACGAACCCTTCAATCTCGCGTTCGGTTATGCTACTGATACGGTTGACGAGTGACAAGGCGTGTGACGCCCCAGAATCCTGACTTCCGATTATTGACATTCGTCTTTTTGGTTTATAATGCCGCCATCTGAAGCGGGCGGAGGTTTCCGATACAATGAAGCGGCAAACACTTCTAAGGGTATTCGCCATAGTGCTGATATCGGGCGCTACTGCTTTTGCGCAAACCAATCAATTGCGGGGCAAGGTCCGTGCGACCAACGGGGTCACGGTCAACAACGCAATTGTCGAGCTGCGAATCGGGGGCGGCGCGATGATCTCTCAGACTGTGACTCGCAACGATGGCGACTTCGCGTTTACCGGCCTCGCAACCGGCGAGTACGAGGTCGCGGTTACCATCGCCGGATACGAGCCCGTCGCCCAGATGGCCCGATTCACTCAGTCAGGGCGAATGGACTACTCTGAAGTGGTCAACATGGAGATACTCATTAGACCGAAGAAGGAGAACGTGCTCTCCGCGCCAGGAACCAACTTCGCCCAGGATGTTCCCAAGCCGGCGCGCCTCGCCTACGAGAGAGCTGCGGCCCGGCTGCGCGACGGGAAACCCGAGGAGGCAGTCGCCGCGCTGCGCGAAGCAATAGCCGATTTCAACGACTACTTCGACGCTTACTTCGCGTTAGGCAAGGAACTCTTCCGCGAAGGCAAGGACGACGAGGCGCTCGAGGCGCTTGAACGCGCGCGTCAGATCAACGACCGGCAGGATGCCGTCTACCACATGTTCGGCCTGATCATGATGAAGCAAGGCAAGTACGCCGTCGCCGAATACGCCTTCCGCGAAGCAACGCGGCTGAACGCTGACAACGTATGGTCGCGCTTCTATCACGGGCGGACTCTGATCGAGCTCGCGGTTCGAAGTGACGACGAGCGGCAGCGCAATACCGATCTAAGCGCGGCAGAGAAGGAGTTGGATCGCGCCTGGGAGCAAAGCGAGAAGCGGTTGCCCGAGGTTTACCTGCAACGGGCTCGCATTCACGAAAGACGCGGTCAGAAGGAGGCCGCTGCGGCTGATCTGGAGAGCTACCTGAAAGCGGTACCCGAAGCTAAGAACGGCGCCACGATCCGAGCTGCAATAGCGAAACTCCGAGGCGACAACAAGTGATCACAACGACACGGAACCCGACGCCCGAAAGTTCGACAAACCCACTACTCCTCCCAGGCTGGAGATCATTGGGACACCCGCCGTTGATTCATATCCATTCAGCACAACGGCAAGACGCAGCGAGCGACATCGTGAGAAGTTAGCGAATGCTATGAACTGAGAAGAATGCGGTGAGCCGGGCAGACAAATTATTGAGATCGAAGGTTTCGCATTCCCAGAGGACCAGGACATCCCAACCGAGCGCCTCCAATTGCCGTTGGTTTACTTTGTCTCTTTTGATGTTGCTCTTGAATTTGTCTGCCCAAAATGCTTTACGTGTCTTAGGTGTGGTTGTACGATAACAACCTCGATGTCGATGCCAGAAGCAGCCGTGAACAAAGATTATCTTTCGCAACCGGGGAAAGACCAAGTCTGGTGTCCCAGGGAGGACGCGACTGTGAAGTCGAAAGCGATAGCCAAGGCGATGGGCCAATCGGCGAACCACGATCTCAGGTTTCGAATGCTTGTCCTTAACGCGAGCCATCAAGGCGGAACGATTCGGGTCAACCAGTTCCCCGGCAAGAAACTTCTGCGGCGGTGAATGCAGAACCGAAACCGTGCCCGCCTTGCCCATGCTTCTAACTTGTATAGCAACCAATGAGGGAAACACAATTCATCGTAGACGCTGCTCTCCTTCGCGAGTTGGGGGAGCGCCTCATTGGCCAGCCAGCAATTGCGCTCGGTGAGCTAGTAAAGAACGCTTTTGACGCCGATGCATCAATCTGCCTGATCGAGTTTCGCAACGACGAGATTGTCATATCTGATAATGGCGTTGGTATGTCTGCGCGTGAGTTTCTTCGGTACTGGATGAGGATTGGCACAACACACAAAGTGGATAAAGCAACATCACCAATTCTTCATCGGCCGTTAACCGGGTCGAAGGGAATCGGCAGGCTCACAGCCCAATTCTTAGCCGATGAAATGATACTTGAGAGCACTTCGCTCAATGATCCGCACTGCTTACTTTATTCGCTGGTCGACTGGAGACATGCCATTCCAGGACAGAACCTAAGCAAGGTTAATGTATTGTGGGAAAGGCAATCCAAGACGGCTGAATATGCGGGCGGGAGTAGGTTTGGCACTAGGATTACATTAAAGAGCCTCAAACACGAATGGAATACGAAAACCATCGGAGATTTGGGCTCGGATGTGTGGATGCTTCGGTCTCCCTTCAAACGCCCTAAGCGCGAGGGAACCGATAGAATGCAGGACATAGAGAAGCGACGGCCCGAGGATTTTGACATCGAGATTGACGCGCCAGATATTGCTGACGCTAAGCATGCGTTTGATGAAACGTTGGAGAAAGTATTTTCAAACTGGCAGGCACGTATTTATGGCAAGTTGGAAAGAGGGCGTTCCAATGGTTCAGCTTCGGTATCAGTCGAGTTCAAGGCCGGCTACCCAGAGGGTTCCAAGCAACGTAAGTCTTTTCGAAGTATGACTCGCCTGCCAGTTAAAGAAAGGAGTGACGAGCCAAGCGAGCCATTAGTGGATAACGCGAAATTCCAGATTTTGATCTTCAAGGCTGCTGGTAGGCAGCCTTCGGGTATCGCTGTTGGTGACTTGCGAAAGTACTTAGATCAGTTTGGAAATGTCTCGGTATACGATGCCGGCTTCAGACTCCCTTATTACGGCTCTCGAGATACGGCCGGTCAGGACTGGCTTAAGATCTCGGTAGATCAGGCGCGCCGGATCAGTATCTCAGACCTGCTTCCCGAGCGGCTTCGAACACAGAACAAATACATGTTGGATCTGCCGGCATTGGGAAGGATATTTGGAGCCGTGGAAATCAATACCAACCATGAGCGGGAAACCGCCGAGAAATTTGATAGCCCGCCTAATACCTGGCTTCAAATCCAGTCCGGGCGTGACAGACTTACCGATAACCCAGCCTTCAAACAGCTTCACGATCTGGTTCGCTACTCACTGGATTACTATGCCAACAGACATCGTGTCTTGGCACTTGAGATCGCCGAAAAGGAACGAGCAAAAGAGCCTGCGTCCAAGAAATACGATCGAGTTATTGAAGTCTTAGACAACAACAAGCGCGATATTCCTAAGAGCGCTTTTTTGCAAATTCGCCATGAAGTTACAGAGGCACGGAAAGCTAGTAAAGCGGAAGAAAAGATCGGCGAGACTCAAGCAGCACTACTGGCCCCTTTTGCTGCGGCTGGAATGGTAGGCCTAGCACTGAATCATGAATTGTCTCGTGAGATTAGATTCCTGCAACGCATCGCAAAGGAAATTCGGCGGATTGCCACGAAGCATTCGATCCCTGATCTAAGGAAGATGGCAACTGAATTCGACGAGGCCCAGAATCGACTGGAGTCGCTTCGGGAATTGTTCGCTCCACTTGTTTCTGACGAAGACAAAGCTGCGACTGATCGCTTAAGAGTAAGGGCCGTCGTGGATCAATCGATTCGTGGCATGCAAGCGTTGATGCCCGGCGTGAAGTTCGATAGGAGCGGAATTCCTAACGACCTCAGATTTCCGATGGCCTCGTTGGCGGAGTGGAACGCGGTGCTGCAGAACGTTCTCGCGAACGCCTGGAACGCGTTACTTGATAGCGAAAAGGCGGAGGTCGCGTTTAGAGCGGGTCGGAGCAAAAGCGGTCGCGAATGGTTGCGTGTGAGCGATTCAGGACAGGGACTCGATATTCCAATCGATGAGTCTGACAAACTGTTCGAGCCCTTTGAACATAGGATGAAAATCAGCAAGGACAAACGCTCCATTGCTATCGGCGGGCAGGGACTAGGATTAACCATCGTAAGAATGATAGCCCATAAGCGGGCGGCCACTGTGGCGTTTGTTAAACCCGAAGAAGGCTTTTCGACGACTTTCGAAATAGCTTGGAGGGGAGCTAAAAGATGAACATTCTCGTTTGTGATGATGATCAAGCATTATGTGATGAGATAGTCCATAACATTCAAGAGGCAATCGGAGAAAAGCCAAGGGAGTTGGTTGGACAGGATCTAACTGATGAACTTACAGAGTTCTTTAAGAACATCAAGGGATGTTTGAACCTCGATGCGCCGGAGAAGTGTGAGGCGCTGCCCGCGAATCCGTTTGATGAATCTATTGTAATTCTCGACAACAATCTAACTCTTCTTGAGGTTGCAGGTGCACCGCTGACCGCGGAGTCCGTCGCGGGTTATCTTCGGGCCTTCACTCGTGCTGATTACATAATCTCCTTAAATCTAAACTCCGATGTAGATTTTGACTTGAGATATCTGGTTGGTGACTACTCCACCCGGGCCGACTTGGCTTTGAATACACCCCATTTAGCGAATCACGCGCTTTGGAACGGAAGAACAGCGGATGCTAAAGATGGGTTTCTTCCTTGGTATTGGCCGAGGCTACGTACCGTAGTGGCAAAACGTCGCGAGCAAATCGCATTCGTACGGGATCACCTCGACGAATCAGTGCTGGCGAGCTTGGACTTCGATAACACACGCACAGGGCTTTTGTCGGCACATGCCTTAGGCGCGCTTTCGCCAACCGCTGCACCTGAAGGAGCTGAGAATGATGGTACGAGTCCAGAAGAAATCTCCTTTAGCGACGTCTTTGTAGCGCGGGATAGGTCGCTTCCTATGCGACGTGAGCGGGAGACTCTGGCGAAAGCAATGGGCAATGAAGTCGTCAGAGACATTATTGCGCGCACAGTAGCTGCCGATATCGATTTTTGGTTTCGCAGGGATATTGTGGGTCCGCAAGAACCGCTCGTCGATCTGCCACACTTGTTATCGCGGCTTCCATTTCTCTTAGGTAAACAAGCAAAGGATCTTGAAGGGTGGAATAAGTGTTTAGATGAGCGGGAGCCACCCTTCACACTTGATCGACGACTGTACGAGGCACATTTAGCGCCAGCTAAGTACACGCATGACCTTTGGGTTCCCAACGCTTGCTTTTGGTGGCACGAGTTGAAGAGCGACGAGAAGTTAGATGAATTGTTTTTTTCGACCGAAGAACGAGATTGGGCCGATGTAGTGTTTTGTGAGGATCAATCTTTATTCGCGAATCGCGAGTCCAAAATCGGAGAATCTCCTATTGAATTTCCCGCTGAATTCGAGAGCGCCTGGGGACGACGTTATGTTGCACATGTCGCTCGTTATCAGTACGCGCCGCGCAGTCGGCTAGCCAGCTAGTTGGTGACTAGAATGCCTTCATTAGACGTCTGGGATTTGATGGAGCTTTATGCTCGAAGGGGCGTAGACGATTGGATTAAAGCAGATGCTGATCTTCGTCGTCGAGCGGGCGACTGCTTCTTGGCCACCCAAATCGCTGAAAAACCTCAAGACGCGATCGATACAATTAATGCCGTGTTCAACGGCGCTATTCGCGATGGCGACCCAGCTTCCTTAGCACATGCCCGTAGCCTCAGTTTCATTCCAATGCCGAAACCCGGGAGGCATCAGATTGAACGCTGCTTTTTTTTACCAGTGCGAGAAAAGATTGGTGGAAAGGAAAAAGTGTCATTCGATTTGGCCTTGCTCGTTTCAGGCAGGAACTGTTTGGCCTTCCGCTTTGAGCCTGCCGATCCCCCGACCTGGCGCCACGGTTACGGCCACCTTCAGATGAATAAAAAAATGTTGAAGAAGATGATTAGCCTGGGCGGTACGCCCGGAGTAGGCGTGCCGACGTGGATTCCAGACAAGTATCCTGCGTTTCCCATCTCCACTTCAAATAAATTGAGAATGTTTCTCGCGATGGGCACCGCAGTTCACGGCTATGCCAATCGTGGGTTTGCCGATTTGCTCGTGGATATTTTCCAAAAAGCAGGTCGCACTCCAGATTCAACTGCGTATTTGGCCGAACTCGCCTTGTTCCTGAGCGGAACGATCCGTTACAGAGTCGATCCAGGATGGAAAGGTTTAAAGATTCTCCTGACTGAGTTTCGTCAATGGGGAACTCGAACCATCAACAGAAAACGTTTATAGCACCGAACGTATTCGCCCTTCACCTTTGGGGCGATTCCATTGAGTGCCGCCGCAAGCTTACCGTCACGCAGCTTTTCATACATACCGTCCACGTCATCGTCTGGTGCAAAAATGGCATAGACACCGTGAGATGGAATTGCGCCCGAGCGATCAATCGTCACGCGCGGCACCTTCGCTAACTCGGGAATGAGAAGTTTCGGACGTTTCCAGTCAGCGGCAATCACGCGATCAATAGTTCGGAACCACTGTGCACCGTTTTGCACAATCGAGCGCTTCTTCAACTGTTTTCTGAAACGTTTGAGTCGAGCCATAAGCAAGCGGTACTTCTTCGGATCGATCAGCTCTCCCTCCTTGTCATACATAACCACCACGCGACGACCGCGCCGCTTGATAAATCCATTCTTGATATCTGAAGCTTCGATCCATGGCCTAAGCAATTCTGGTTCTACGTCATCTTCGTCAGCATCAAGAACGAATGCCGCGGTATGTCCTAATGCTGGGCCAACCTTCACAACGCATCCAAGTTCTGTGAGAGTCTTCTTTCGGTGTCGCTTCTTCAAAAGCGGCTCAGTTTTCTTTTTTCGTCTTTTGACAGCAATAAGAATCGTTGGATAAGAGTCGACGTCACCGACGAAAGCCTCAAACGCAGATATACCTATCTCAGATGTGATATTCAGGCTCGGCAACCATTTCTCCCGAAAACGCTCAGCAAAGCCCATGAAACGCCAACGGTCCGAGCAGAGAAATCCAATTCGACCTCCGGCCTCTAACAATTCTAATGCTCGATCAAGGAACGGGAGAAAGAGATCCCCCCCTGTCATATCGCTCGACAGTCCCGCTTCGTACTTCGCTTTGAGTTCATGTGGAATCTTTGACCATCTGACGTACGGTGGATTACCCGTCGTATGCGTGAAAGAATCGGTCGGAAGATCCGCAAGCAGGAAATCACCAGTGACGATCCAGGCCCTTGCACATGCATCCGCTGTGCGATGATGAACGCCAAGAGACCGCAAGACGCTCCTTACTCGCGCACGAGCAGCCTCCGCTTCGCCAGCGTGAAGTTCATAGGCAACGATTCGCCGCAACAGGGTGGCAGCCCGCAATTCAATTCCAAGCCGAACAAAAGACGCGATCAAGCGGCGGGCGGCTTCTACAACGAAAGCCCCATCTCCCGCCGCAGGCTCGAGTAGGCACGCTTGCGAAAGGTCAACGTTGGCTCGCCAGCCGATCGCGTCCAAAATGCGGCACACGACTTCTGGCTTGGTGTAAACTCCACAACGACCGTGCAGAGCTTTTATTTCTGCCGATACTCTTGGTGCCCTGACTCGAGAAGTTCGCGGTGGGTTCGCAGAAGGTTGTGCACTCATTCTTTCTCGTCGTTCGTTCGCGGATCTACATTTTTACATTCGGACTAGGTTAAGTCAGCAACGTGAGTTTAGAATCATACCATGTCACTCACGGGCCTCTTTGCCGGGATCGGAGGATTCGAGCTAGCTTTCTCTCAAGCTGGCTTCAAATCGGACCTCCTCGTCGAGATAGATCCAGCCGCCAGAGCAGTGTTGGAGGAGAGGTTCCCCGACGCAATTATCAACGCTGATGTTTTGGATCTTGTCGACCTTCCTCCAAGTACCACAATCGTAACTGCCGGCTTTCCATGCCAAAACTTGAGTATGGCTGGCGACAAGTCGGGCATCGAAGGGTCCAAATCAGGGATCGTTACGAGGATGTTCGAATTGATCGCACGATCGAGTGTTCCGACAGTCGTAATCGAGAACGTCTATTTCATGCTCCAGTTGGATTCCGGAAACGCAATGCAGTGGCTGGTCACTCAATTCGAACAACGAGGATATCGTTGGGCTTACCGAGTGCTGGATACTATTGGTTTCGGTCTGCCGCAGCGTCGCCGTCGCGTGTACTTCGTCGCAAGTTTGGAAATGGATCCCCGAACTGTACTATTCGCCGATGAGGCGCCAGTTACGATTGCGCCTAAGCCCGATCTCACGAGACCGTTGGGCTTTTATTGGACCGAGGGGAAATCTGGCATCGGACTGACAGTCGACGGAATTCCGCCATTGAAGGTGGGGTCGTCACTGGGAATCCCATCGGCGCCTGCGGTCCTCTTTCCAGACGGGGAGGTCCTCATGCCGAGCCTTGAAGCGTGCGAGCGACTTCAAGGTTTCACTTCTGGTTGGACCAACATTGAGAGTCATGCCAGTTTGAAGAAAGATCCGCGGTGGCGCATGTTAGGCAACGCAGTGTCAGTTCCGGTAGCGCGGTGGGTTGCGGAGCAAATCAAGTCGCCTGGAACAGTATTGGAGTTCAAGCAACACTCCTTGGACGAATCAAAGCGGTGGCCAGACGCAGCGTGGAACGTCGAGAAACATCGAGTAGGAGTTGTTGCGAGCGATAAACCGATTCTCGTTGCTCAACCTTCGATCTCGGAATTCCGCGATCCGACATGGACTCGACTGTCCGATCGCGCATTGAACGGCTTCATCGCGCGCGTAGACGCTGGCGGTCTCCACGTGCCCGCAGGATTCTTGGAAGTGCTGCATAAGGCGGCTCGCAAACTGCCGGCGTCGATGACCACGCTCGCGTCGCAAGGGACAGCATAGGGCGCTCCCAAGAAGCCGTCTGCACGGATCTTGAACGGAGCGTTACATTCCGTCCGAAGTATCAAACCACAGCGGCACAAAGGTTAGTTCATCAGTCACTTCGAAAGTCAGAGGGCAGAAAGAAATTCGCGCACCACGTCTTTTACGTCGCGCTTTTCGCCATCCACCGCGTAGTTCAACTTTCGCATCTGCTCGTTCGTGATCTTTCCCGCAAGGCCCTTGATTGCATCCCGAAGCTGCGGATAGCGATCGAGCGTCTCCCGTCGAAAGACCGTCGCCGCTTCGTAAGGGGGGAAATAACGCCGGTCGTCTTCAAGCTGAAAAAGCCCGAGCTTGTCTATTAGCCCGTCAGTCGAGTTGCCGGCGATCAGATCAACCTGCCCCGCCGCCAGCGCGCGATAAGTGAGCGACAGGTCCATCTCCCTCGGCGCCTGCGAAAACTTCAGCCCGTAAGCCCGAGCGAATCCCGGATAGCCATCTTCCCTCGACATGAAATCCTGCCCGAATCCTGCACGCCACTCGGGCGCATATCTCGCAGCCTCCGAAATCGCCTTGATGCGCAGCCGGCGAGCGTCGTCACCGCGAACCAGAATCGCGAATGTGTTGTTGAAACCGAGCGGCTCGAGCCATTCAAGATTGAAGCGGGATTCGTACTCGCGTTTGACTTGATCGTAGACTTCGCGCGGATCGCTGATGGGCGGATGCTTCAGTATCGCCGCGAACGCGGTGCCGGTGTATTCGACGTAGGCGTCGATCTCCCCCGCAAGCAGCCCTCGATGGCACAGATCGCCGCCAAGCTCGAAGCGCCGCTCGACCTGCAGGCCAGTCTTGGCTTCGATTGTCTGCGCGATCATCTCGCCGAGTATTACCTGCTCGGTGAAGTCCTTCGATCCGACGACGACCCGGCGCGCGCTCCTCGACAGCGCGCCGCTGCTCAAAGAGAAGACAGCGACCGCGACGATTACAGCAGCCACAGCCGCCAGCGCCCACGTTTTAGCCTTGCCGGCCGCCGCGGCAGTTCCCGGCGAAAGCACGCGCTCGATCCAGCCTAGCGCGAAATCGGCTCCCAGAGCCATTATCGCGGCGGGCAGCGCCCCGGCAAGTATCAGCGTGTTGTCGTTCATCCGCAGACCGCGGAAGATGTAAGTGCCTAACCCGCCAGCTCCTATTGCTGCCGCGATGGTCGCCGTTCCTACCGAGATTACCGTCGCCACACGCACGCCTGCGACAATCACGTTCATTGCAAGCGGTAGCTCAACCTGCGTTAGCATCTGCCAGTCGGTCATCCCCATCCCGCTCGCCGCTTCGCGCACTGCCGGATCGACGCCGTTGATACCGGTGAACGTGTTTCGAATTATCGGAAGCAGCGAGTAAAGAAACAGCGCGATGATCGCAGGTACGCGCCCGATGCCGTATGAGCCCAGTATCGGTATCAAGAACCCGAACAGCGCGAGACTCGGGATCGTCTGCAACACGTTCGCGACGGCAAGCACCGGCTTCGCAAGCGAAGCGCGCCGAGTCAACACTACGCCGACGGGTATCCCGACCACCGCCGCAGCGCCGGTTGCCACGAGCACCAGCAGCAGGTGTTCGAAGGTGAGATGCAACACCTCGTTGCGATTGCGAATGAAGAAGTCAATCAAGTTCATGCTACTTCACGCATCACTCCATCGACTCGTTGAACGCCCTTGCCTCGGGATCAGCCGAGGCCGCGAACTGCTCAGGCGTCGCAAGCTCAATCAGGTGACCATCCTTGAACAGCCCTATGCGCGACGCAAGCGTGAAGGCTTCGCGAATATCGTGTGTGACAAACACGATGGTCTTGTTCAATCGCTTCGTTAGCGCAGCGAACTCGCGTTGCAGCTCCGCGCGCGTCAACGGGTCGAGCGCGCCAAAGGGCTCGTCCATGAGCACGATCGGCGGGTCGGCGGCTAACGCTCGGGCAACACCGACGCGTTGTCGCTGGCCGCCCGACAACTCGCGCGGATACCGATGAGCGAACGCTTCGGCATCGAGCCCAACCAAATCGAGAAGCTCGCGGACTCGCTCGCGAGTCTTCTCCTCGGGCCAGCCTTTCAGACGAGGGACTACCGCGATGTTGCGTTCGACGGTGAAGTGCGGAAACAACCCGGTGTCTTGAATCACGTAACCAATATGCCGGCGAAGCTCGATCGGGTCCCAGTCGAGGGTAGGCTTGCCTTCGACTCGAATCTCGCCGCTGGTTGGTTCGAGCAGGCGATTGATCAGCTTGAGCGTAGTCGTCTTTCCGGAACCGCTCCGGCCCAGCAATACGAGTGTCTCGCCTCGCAGAACGTCGAACCGCAACTGCTCGACTAGAGCTTTGCCGGTAATCTTCAGGTTTACATCTCGAAACTGAATCGCGGAGGCGGCTGGCGATTGAGTAATGGGAATGCCGGATTGGGATTCGTGCTCTCGAGATTCGCTCATCGCGTCATCACCTCAACCATTTTGTTGCGCGACGAACAGATTGAAGCTGAACAGATGGGCGCTGTCGAACCACGCGTTCGCAAGCGAGAACCCGGTGTCTCGCGCGAGGCCGGCGAGTTGATCCAGATCGAACTTGTAGGAGTTCTCGGTGCGAATCGTCTCGCCTTTCTCGAAGTCCGCTTCGAGATCGATCGCGCGGATGTGAACGATTTGCCGCTCCTGGCTCACCAGGCATATCTCGACTCGTCCAAGCTCGTCGTTGTAGATCGCGCTGTGCTGAAACTTCTTTACATCGAAGTCTCCGTCAAGCTCGCGATTGATTCGCGCCAGCAGGTTGAGATTGAACGCCGCCGTCACTCCGAGCGCATCGTCGTAGGCCGGTATCAGGACTTCTTGCGATTTCTTCAGATCGGCGCCTAGCAACAGCGCGTCTTCCGGGCGCAGAAGTTTTCTGACCGCGCGAAGAAACTCGCGCGACTCGTCGCGGCCGAAGTTTCCGATGTTCGATCCCAGAAACACAGCGACGGTGCGGCAATCGGGGTCCGCCGGCACACGTGTCGCTAACGCTTGCAGCGCGGTGAAATAATCGGCCGCGAAAGCTGTGATGCGAAGCCCAGGGTACAGGCGCAAGAGCCGCTGGCTCGCAAGCTCGAGGCTCGAATCAGAAATGTCCACGGGTATGTAGTGAAGCTCCGGCTGTTTTGCGAGCAACGCTTCAATCAAGTAGCGGGTCTTCTCAGCGCTGCCGCTGCCCAACTCCAGGAGTCGAACCGGTCCTTCAATTGACGAGACTATTTCAGCGGCATTGGTCTGTAGAATTTCGCTCTCGGCCCTTGTGAGGTAATACTCGGGGAGCCAGCAGATCGCTTCAAACAGACGCGACCCGAGCTCATCGTAGAAGTACTTAGGCGGCAGCGCCTTTGGCTTTCGTGTCAGCCCTACGCGAACGTCGCCTGCGAACGCGTTAGAGTCTCCGCCGGGAGCGAGGCGATGAATCGTCAAACGGTTATCTGATTGAGGAGCTGTGTCCGAGGGCATCTTCGATCTCCTTCGTTACGCGTCTCGGCAAAAACGTAATGCTATATTACAGACCGCTAGCGTGGCCAGCCGCCCGAGGTCAGATCGAAGATTAAACTGAATGTGGATAAACGCCTGTCCTGCTGTCTCTGAGGCCTCACTCTTTTGCTGCCGAGCGCTCGTGCTCCAGCAACGTTTGCTTGCGCTCGATTCCCCACCTGTATCCGCCGAGGCTTTTGTCTTCACGAACCACCCTGTGACACGGAATCACCAAGGCAACCGGATTCGTCGCGCAAGCCCGGGCCACCGCGCGCGTCGCCGTGGGGCGTCCCATTGCCCGAGCGATGTCGCCATACGACCGCGTGCTTCCGTAGGGAATCTCTCGGAGTTTCTCCCACACGCTCCACTGAAACGCCGTCGCTTGCACATCAAGCGGAAGATCTAGGTGAGGCCGCTCGCCGTTGAGATGACTCAAGAGTTGCTCGACCCACTCGCTCAGAGCTTCATCATCGCGGTTGACATCGGCCGCCGGGTACTCGCTTAGGAGGTTTGCTTCAAGCACTGCGTCCGAGTCGCCGAGCCGCACAGAGCAAACGCCTTTCTCGGTCCCGGCCACGAGCAGCCGTCCCAGGGAACAAGCGGCTATCGTGTAGTTGATCCGCACCCCTTTGCCGCCTCGGCGATAGTCGGCGGGTGTCATGCCGAGTCGAGAAGGCGCGCGTTCATACAACCGGCTGCTTGAACCATATCCAGCTTCGTACATTGCTCCAGTCACTGTTGCTCCTTTCTTCACGCCTGTCTTGAACTGATCAAGCCGCATTGCCTCGGCGTACTGACGCGGGGTGATCCCGGCTATGCGTTTGAACACGCGCTGCAGATGATAAGGGCTCACGCCGGTGTGCGAGCTCAAGTCTTCGAGGGTCGGCGACTCGCCGACATGGTTTTCGATGTAAAGACAAGCTCGCCGAACCATCTCAACCTGAGGATCAGTCATCGCGGCGTTCCGAGGACGGCAACGCCGGCACGATCGAAAGCCGGCGCGCTCGGCAGCCTCGGGGATGCGAAAGAAAACTACTTGCTCGCGGCGGGGACGTCGCGCCGGACACGACGGGCGGCAGTAGATCCCCGTCGAGCGCACCGCAAAGAAGACCCTTCCATCAAAGCGTGTGTCTCTGTCGAGCACGGCTCGCCAACAAGCTTCGTCATCGGCGCTCTCCGCGCCCGCTCGCGTGCTTCGCTGCTTGGTCAATGCTATGGCCTCGCTCACTTCGGTTACCTCCACGAGCATACTAAAGCAGAGCTCGGAATTGAATCTATCCGAGTCTTGCGCTCAAACTTCAAGAGGAGTTTGTAGTACGGCCTTCAGGCGGAAGTTGGTAAAGCACCCTCTCGCCGTGGTACAAACTTCCGGCTGAAGCCCGTACTACGAACAATGAAAACTACAACCTCTCTTCTCCTATGCGTCATTCTCCTTTGCACAGCCGGCTTCGCTCAATGGATGCCGCAGCAGAGCGGGACCACAGCGCGCTTCCGTGGCGTCAGCGCGGTCAGCCGTACGATCGCCTGGGCGAGCGGCAGTATTGGCACGTATGCGCGAACGACTGACGGCGGCGCGACGTGGCAAGCCGCAGTCGTCCCCGACGCGTCGCAGCTCGACTTCCGCGATGTGCAAGCCGTCGATGCCAACACCGCATATCTCCTCAGCATCGGCCCCGGCGAAGCGTCAAGAATCTACAAGACTACCGATGGCGGGCGCGGCTGGACGCTTCAGTTCACCAACCAAAACCCGAAAGCGTTCTTCGACGCATTCGCTTTTTGGGACGCTCGCACCGGCATAGCGATGAGCGATCCGGTCGATGGGCGATTCATCTTGATCAAGACAACCGATGGCGGCGCGACCTGGAGAGAACTTCCTCGTGGGAATCTCCCTCCAGCGATCGAAGGCGACGGAGCGTTCGCAGCGAGCGGCACCTGCATAGCAGTTCAAGGAAAAAAGAATGTCTGGTTTGGAACCGGCGGCGCTGCGACGGCGCGAGTGTTCAGGTCTACGGATGGCGGCGATACTTGGAGAGCCGCTGCGACGCCGATCACTGCGGGCAACGCTTCGTCGGGGATATTCTCGATCGCATTCAAAGATGCGAAGAATGGAGTGATAGCAGGGGGCGACTACAGGAAAGAGAATGAAGCCGGTGATAACGTCGCGACAACGATTGACGGAGGCGCGACCTGGACTCTCGCGAAAGGTCCTCGCCCTTCGGGATTCAGATCAGCAGTCGCTTACGTGCCTGGAACTCGCGGCTCGATGCTTGTAGCTGTCGGGCCAAGCGGTTCAGAGTACTCGGTTGATAACGGGACAAGCTGGACAGGCGTTGAGTCGACCGGTTTTCACGCCGTCAGCTTCTCCGGAGCTGATGCTGGTTGGGCCGTTGGAGAAGGCGGGCGCATCGCGAAACACTCACTTCAGAGCATCCCGAAAGTTTCCAGGTAGCGATTCCAAATTTGGTCAGCGTACCCGCTTGGCGATCGGGTCTCTTTACCCCAGCACATGCCGCTTGATCGCGCGCCCGATGAAGCGCAGTTTCTGATCGAACGGGAAGCGGCCGAGGTTTACTTTCAAGATCCCTTTCGTGAACTCGCTCTTGCGGCTGTAATCGACATTTACATCTACGATCACCGGCCGGCCTCCTCGAGAGATCTTCAGAGCCTCGTCGAGCATCGTTCCCGCACGCAGATCGTTTTGCATTCTCAAGTATGCCGCGCCGGTCGCCGTCGCAATGCCCTCGACCTTCAGCTCACCGAGCACCGTGCACGTCTTGCGATTGAGCGGCACCATCTGAAGCTGAGAAATCTGCGCAAGCTCGCCGTCGTTGAAGACGCAGAAGATCGCGCCGAGTCCCAGCCGCGCAGCCGTGATGATTTCGAGTCCGGTCATCAGGAATGCCCCGTCGCCGACTATGCCGACCACCTGCTTGTCGGGATGAGTCAGCTTCACGCCAACCGTGCCAGGCACACAATAGCCCATGCAGTTGAAGTCCGTCGGTGAGATGAAATGCGTCGACTGATGGACCGGGAACAACTCGGCGGCGAGAAAAGTGTGATTGCCGTCGTCGACTACAACATAGGCGTCGTCGTCGAGCCGCGCGCGCAGCTCGCGGAAGAAA
>JBGQGO010000066.1:0-15394 GCA_041497455.1 Blastocatellia bacterium
GCCACCAGCCGGTATCCTATCCCCGTGACTGTTTCTATCACCGATGGGTCGCCGAGCTTCTGACGAAGCCTTCGAATGTGCACGTCCAGCGTGCGCGAATCGCCGTAGTAGGTCACGCCCCACACTCGATTGAGCAAGACCTCGCGAGTCAACACGCGTCCCTGGTTGCGCGCCAGCTCGGACAGCAGCGCGAATTCTTTGCGGGTCATCCGCACGTCGCGCCCCTTGTAACGCACGCTGAAAGTCGCCGGGTCGATCCTCAACGATCCATCGTCAAACACCGGACGGTCAATCTCCGAACCCTCTGCGCGGCGTAGCGCCGCGTTGACTCGCGCGACAAGCTCGCGCATGCTGAACGGCTTCGTTATATAGTCGTCGGCGCCCATGTTCAAGCCGAGCACTTTATCTGCTTCATCGGCGCGGGCCGTGAGCATTAAAATTGGCACGCGGGCAGTAGTAGCCTCGGTGCGCAAACGGCGGCACAACTCGAATCCGTTCATGTGTGGAAGATTCAGATCGAGGAGTATCAGATTCGGCGGACGGTCGAGGATCAAGTTGAGCGCGTCTTCGCCTGTCGTGGCCAGGCGCACGCGATAGCCCTCTCGTTCCAGGTTGTAACGGATCGAGTCGGCAATGTCCTCATCATCTTCGACGATGATGACGCTGCGGAGGCGGGTCTGATCGCTTGCTACCATACTGTGTGTTTGATGACGTGGCCGCGTGCCATATACACGATCTGTTCGCAAATATTGGTCACATAGTCGGCGATTCGCTCGAGGTGCTTCAACACGAAGAGCCATTCGGCTCCTCGCGGTACGGTTGAGGGGTCACGCTTCATTGCATCGATCACCTGATCGTAGAGCCTGTCGTAGAGATCATCCACTTCGTCGTCGCGCGCGATGGTTGTTTGAGCGCGCTCCGGATCGCCCGACGTGAAGGCGTCCAGCCCGTCGACCAGCATGTCCTGCACGACCTTCGCCATAGCCGACAGGTCAATGTGTGCGTCAATCTCCGGTTCGTTGTTGAGCGAGAGCGCGTGCTTGGCGATGTTGACCGCGTGATCGGCTATGCGCTCGACTGTTGGAGCCGTGCGCGCTACCGAGACGACGAAGCGCAGATCGCTGGCCGCAGGCTGCTTGAGCACGAGCACGTCGACGCACATCTGATCGATTTCGAGCTCCATCTGATCGATTGCGTCGTCCTCTCTAACAACGCGCTCGGCAAGCTCGGAATCGCGCTCGATCAGCGCGCGCATCGAGAGCATGATGGCTTTTTCAGCAGCGCCGCCCATGATCAAGAGCTTGTCGCGCAGCAGGTTCAAGTTTTCTTCTATGAGTCGCTTGTGCATGGGAATAGTCCGTGGTCAGTAGTCCGTAGCCCGTAGTCCGTAGCTCGTCGTCCGTAGTTTGACTTGGTTCGGAGCTACGGACTACGGACTACGGACTACGGACTACTGACTACTGACCATGTATCATCCGAATCTCCCTGTGATGTAATCCTCAGTCATCCGCTTATCCGGTTTCGTGAACATCTTCTCGGTCGCGTTGAACTCGATCATCTCTCCGAGCCAGAAGAACGCCGTCCGGTCCGATATGCGAGCCGCCTGCTGCATATTGTGAGTCACGATCGCGATCGTGTACTTCTGCTTGAGGTCGGCGATCAGCTCTTCGATCTTCTGCGTCGCTATCGGATCGAGCGCCGACGTCGGCTCATCCATCAGCACGACCTCGGGTTCTACGGCCAGAGCCCGCGCGATGCAAACGCGCTGCTGCTGCCCGCCCGATAGCCCGAACGCAGATTCTCTCAAACGGTCTTTCACCTCGTCCCACAGCACCGCCGCTCTCAAGCTTGCCTCGACCCTGTCCGCGAGGTCGGCCTTCGAGCTAGCCATCCCGTTAATTCTAAGGCCATAGGCGACGTTATCAAAGATCGAGCGCGGGAAAGGGTTCGCTTTTTGGAAGACCATCCCGACGCGGCGGCGCAGCGACACCACGTCCATCCCCGGCGCGTAGATGTCCTCGCCATCCAGTTCGACGCGGCCCTCGACGCGCGTGTGCGGAATGACGTCGTTCATTCGATTCAGCGTCCGAATGAGCGTTGATTTGCCGCAGCCTGATGGGCCGATGAACGCAGTCACCTCGTTCGCGCGAATGTCGAGCGATATGTCTTTCAGCGCGCGAGCCCGGCCGTAATAGAAGTTCAGTCTCTCGATACTGATCTTTGGCGCCTGGGCCTGCTGATGTGGCTGCTCGCCCGTTCTGAGCCGGGGATCAGCGATTTCGGTTTCCATAGCTGGGGCGCGCGCGATTGCTCCTGCGGCTAGATTTCGGGTTTGCATATTCTGAGCTGACTCTTCTGATTCTGGCTGTTCGCTCATGATCAAGTGTTCATTCCTCAAAAAGCGCCGCTATTCGTTAGAAGCGAAATCCCGGACACGCTCGGCGATCTCATCTCGGACGCGGCGAAACGCGCGCAGCCGCTCTTCTTCCGTTCCGGTCGCTTCAGCCGGGTCCTCAAAGCTCCAGTGAAGTTGCTTTGCGTCGCCTGGGAAGACGGGGCAAGCTTCGCGGGCGCGATCGCAGACGGTGATGACGTAGTCGAACTGCTGCCCCTTCATCTCATCAACCGACTTTGAGTACTGACCACTGATGTCTATCGCGGCCTCGGCCATCACTCGAACCGCCATTGGATTGATCCGCGTAGGATTTGTTCCGGCGCTTGCGGCGTCGAACTCATGCCCGGCAAGCTCGCGCAACAAGCCTTCGGCCATCTGGCTGCGGCAGGAATTGCCGGTGCACAGGAACAGCACGCGTTTCTTTTTTGTTTGCGCGCTCATTGATAACGGTTCCTGGCGAGTACCCTCACCGCGATGTTGATCGCCAGTATCATCGCAACCAGCACGAGCGTAGCAGCCCACGCCATCGCATGCCACTGCTCGTAAGGCGACCCGGCGTAGTAGAAGATCTGATACGTGAGCGACGCGATCGGCTGATTGATGTCCGTGCTCATGTAGTTGTAGCTGAGCGCGGTGAACAGCAGCGGCGCGGTCTCTCCTGCAATGCGAGCGATCGCAAGCATTGCCCCGGTCGCAACTCCGCCTGCCGCCGCTCGAAGCACGACTCCCAGGCTCATTCGCCACACAGGCGCGCCCAGCGCAAGCGCTGCCTCGCGCATGCTCTGAGGCACGAGCCGTATCATTTCTTCCGTAGTGCGCGCGACTATCGGCATCATTATCATCGCCAGCGATACGCCGCCCGCCAGCGCCGAGAAGTGCCCCATCGGACGTACCATCACAGTCCACACAAACACGCCGACGACGATTGATGGAACGCCCGTCAGCGTGTCGATCAAAAAGCGCAGCGCGTTGCCGAAACGACTCGAGGCGAATTCGGCAAGGTAGAGACCCGCTAGGATCCCGACCGGCAACCCGATCACGGACGCAATCGAGATCAGGATGAGCGTGCCGACAATCGCGTTGGCGATTCCGCTGCCCGGTTCGCCGACGGGCTTCGGGCTGTTGATCAGGAAACTGAGGTTCAGCTCGCGCACGCCGGTCAGGGCGATGTAGCCGAGGATGACCAGGAGCGCGCCGATGACCAACGCGGCAAAAAGGCCGGTCATTATCGTCATCGCGCGGCTCAGCGCTTTGCGGCGCCAGGGACTAGGCATGGGCGACCTTCCCCTGGCCGCGCGTCACCCCCCACACAAGCAGCCTCGCCATCGCGTTAATCACGAAGGTGATTATGAACAATATCAACCCAAGCTCGACGAGTGCGTGCCGGTAGATCTCCGACGTGGCCTCGGTGAATTCGTTCGCTATGGCTGACGCGATGGTGAACGAAGGATCGAATAGCGACGCGGAAATCTGAGGCCGGTTTCCGATGACCATCGTTACCGCCATCGTCTCGCCCACAGCGCGGCCCAGCCCAAGTATCACCGCGCCGGTAATGCCCGAGCGCGCGTTTTGAAGGACTATTCGCGTCGCCTCCCATTTGGTCGCACCGAGCGCGAGTGAGGCTTCAGGCTGTGCTCGCGGCACCGCGCGCATGACGTCGGTCGTGACGGCGGTGACGATCGGGACGATCATAATCGAGAGAATTATTCCTGCGGTCATCAGCCCGAGCCCGTTCTGATTCCCCTGAAACAGAGGCAGAAAGCCGAACGCTGATTGAATGCGCGGATAGACCGAGTCGCGCAGCAAAGGAGCGAGCACGAATATGCCCCAAAGCCCGTAGACGACCGACGGTATCGCCGCCAGCAACTGCACGAGAAAGGAAATCGGAGTAGAAAGCGCTCGCGGCGCATGCTCAACAAGAAAGATGGCGACGCCGACGCTCACCGGCACGGCGATCAGCAAGCCCAAGATGGAAGAAACCGCGGTGCCATAGATGAAAGGCAGCGCGCCGAATTCACCGTGCACCGGGTCCCACACTTCGCGCCAGATGAAACTCAGACCGAACTTCTCAAACGTCAGTGTTGAGTCCCGCGCCATCTGGACGATTATCAAGACCACAAGCCCCGCGATCGCCAGAGCGAACACAAACGTTGTGAGCTTGAACAGGCGGTCAGCCAGACGCCCGGAGCCGAGTAGCGATGCGAGCAGTGCTGGAGAAGAAGGGCGCGCCGATATGGGTGAACGCTCGCTATCTGTCGTCACAGGTTCCATTGAGCGAATCCAAGATGACGAGGCGGCTAACTCACGCGAAGCGGCTTGCCTTGATGGGTGATCGAATCGATCTTCTGCTCGGCTTTCTTGACCACCTCTTGCGGCAGCGGTGCGTAGAGCAAGTCCCTGGCCATCTGCTCGCCATCGTGAATCGCCCACCACAGGAAATCAACGAGCGCCTTACCCTTCGCCTGGTCGTGTTGCTCTTTGTAGACCAGCAGGTAAGTGAATGACGAGATCGGATAAGCGCTGGCGCCGGGCGCATTGGTAATCGAAACCCGCAGGTCTGCCGGGATCTGGCCCGCTACGCTTGCCGCCGCCGCCGTGATTGATTCAAGCGCCGGGCGAACGAACTCACCGGCGGCATTTCTTACCGAAGCATATGGCAGCTTGTTCTGCTCGGCATAGATCAGCTCGACGTAGCCGATTGTGTTGGGCGATTGCTTCACGCGAGCCATAACGCCTTCGTTACCCTTCGCGCCTTCGCCAGTAGGCCAGTTGACCGACGTGCCCGCGCCGACTTTTTCTTTCCACTCGGGGCTCACCTTCGAAAGGTAATCAGTAAAGACGAACGTCGTGCCACTTCCATCCGACCGACGAATGACGGTGATGTCGGACCCAGGTAGGTTCACGCCGGGATTCGAGGAAGCTATCTGTGGATCGTTCCACTTCTTGATACTGCCCAGAAAGATTCCAGCTACGGTCTCAGGCGTGAGCTTCAGTTCCGTTGAAACACCGGGCAAGTTGTACGTAATCACATCGGCGCCCAGCACAGTCGGGATATGAAGAATCTCACTTTTGGCCGCTTTGAGGTCCTCGTCTTTCATCGGGGCATCGGATCCGCCGAAGTCAACGGTCCCCTCTGAGACTTGCCTGATGCCGGCGCCCGACCCGATTGATTGATAATCGAATTTGAGGTTCGCGTGAGCCTTGTTGTACTCGCTGAACCATTTTTGGTAGATCGGATTTGGGAAAGTAGCGCCCGCGCCGGTTAACCGTACCTCGGCGTTCGAACCCGTCGGTGAGCTCGTGCAAGCACTGAGAACCAATGCGGACAGCACGGCTACAATGAACGCGGCGATAGTTCGCGCCGCTCTGTTTTGATTGATCATTTAGACTCGTGTCCTCCACGAAGAAGTGTAGGAAATCTTAAGCGGGAAGTATAGAGCCGCCGCGTTACAAAGTTGTGACATGAGCGTTAAGGCTCCGTTAAAAGCACTGTTCACCGGCTTCCAACGATCGAAGAGCGGCCTAGCAAGCGGCTATGACAATTTAATTGAATGGGATCCGTTCTGAAACCCGTCTATGGATCATGAGCAGCATTACAACTTATCGAAGGGAGCGGCGCGCATAGTAGGAACAGTTTTTCTTCTGCTGACGAGAGGCTTGCGATCGCCAGTAAATTGTTGTCTTTACCTTCCAAAGGAGATCCCTATGTCAAAGCAACCAAGTACAACTCCCGGCCCGTGTAACCCGGCCTGCACCAACACGATCAAATTCATGACCGATAACGCATTGCCGCCTAGTATCGGGATCAGCCTACCCCCCCTACACGGATATTGGTGGCTATCGCTACATCAATATCTTCGTGAAGTTTAGCCAGGTGGCAGCCGATGAGCCGCCTGTTGACTTGGGGGTGGTCTTTGCATTCGATGCAAGTGGTACGATGGGCGCCCGTCGTTATGTAAACCTGGAACAGAATGTCAGCAGTCCACAAAGCACCAACTTCATCGAAGTCTCCGGCCGCGGTAGCTGGCACGGTAGCCCACACAACATCAGCACCTATTTGGCGCGGTTCCCGGTGATGGGACCGTTTATCGAGGTGTTCGTCTACAATCGCGCCGCAATAGCGAGAAAGGTCAGTGTATGGGGATATCTTGTTTCGTAAACAAGATATCTGTGTTGAAAGTGGTTTTCCGTAACGACTAAAACGTAGCTGGCAGGGCGGCTCGTGTGACGAGGAATGAACCAGGTGGATTGTGTGCTGCCGCCTGCCGTTGGACCAGGAGGCTGCGGAGGCAAGTCTCGGATGAACCCCGCTGACTGCCGCCCCGCGGCCCCCGGTCAACAGCAACGTCGATGCGCCAAACGAGTCTCCACGGGTCACACTGCGTTCTACGTCGCGTTGAGCACAGCGTTGCCTCACATCGAGCGCACGCAAGCCGCGTCATGCTAACAGACGGCGCATCAAGCGCCGCTTAACGACCTCGACGAAAAACAAGTACGTGACCGTCATAGCGGCTAAGAACAAGAAGTACTTGCCGGGTAGCGGGGTGAATCCCAGAACATTGCTCAGCGGAGTAAACGGGAGCAGCAGGCCCACTGCCACCACCGCGAGTGTCGTGATCGTGAGCGGCAGACTCGGACGGCTTCGGAACGGGTTGCCGGCCGTGCGAATCACGAACAGCACCAGTGTCTGCGTGGCGAGCGATTCGACAAACCAGCCCGTGTGAAACAAAGCCTCTGAAGCATTAAACACCTTGAGCATTATGTAAAACGTCAGAAAGTCGTAAACCGAGCTGATCGGTCCGATGTAGAGCATGAACTTGCGGATAATGCCGATGTCCCAGCGCCGTGGTTTGCGAATGAAGCTGCGGTCCACGTTGTCAGTCGGTATAGTGACCTGCGCCAGATCATACAGAAAATTGTTCAGCAGGATTTGAGTCGGCAGCATCGGTAAGAACGGCAGGAACAAAGAGGCGCCGGCCATGCTGAACATGTTTCCGAAATTCGAGCTTGTGCCCATCAGCAGGTACTTCATCACGTTGCCGAACGCCCTGCGTCCTTCGCCGATGCCGCTGTGAAGCACGCGCAGGCTGCGCTCGAGAAGGATGATCTCAGCCGCGTCCTTTGCGACGTCGACCGCAGTCGCGACCGATATGCCGACGTCCGCGGCGTGAAGCGAAGGAGCGTCGTTGATCCCATCTCCAAGGAATCCCACAACGTGGCCGCGATTCTTCAATGCGATGATGATTCGATTTTTCTGCGCGGGTGAGACGCGCGCGAAAACCGTTGTCTGCTCGGCCACCTGAGCGAGCGCTGAGTCGCTGATGCGATCGAGTTCCTCGCCAAGCACCAACCGGCTGGCGTCTAATCCAACCTTCGAGCAAACGTGCCGCGTGACCAGTTCGTTGTCACCAGTCAGAATCTTGACCTCGACTCCGTCGCGCTTCAGGGCTTTGAGTAGAGCCGCCGCGTCTTCGAGCGGAGGATCCGAGAACGTAACGAAGCCAGCAAGCACAAGCTCTCTTTCATCCGCCGCGCGGTAGCTGTCCTGTTTTGGCATAGCGCGATAAGCAACCGCTAGGACGCGATAACCTTGCTCACTGAGACTCTTGTAGGTAGCTTCGCACCGCTCGTGGTCTTCGGCAGTAAGCGGCTTGCGCTTGCCATCAATTCCGTATTCAGAGCAAACAGCCAGCACGCTTTCGGGCGCGCCCTTGGTGATCATCAAGCGCTCGCCATCAGTTTCGATAACAACTGATTGCCGGCGCCTCTCGAAGTCGAACGGAATCTCGTCCAGTTTGCGGTACGGTTTCACGTCTGGGTGATCGTGTCTGAGAATCGCAACGTCGAGCGGGTTCGCCCCCGCCTTTCGCAGGGCCGCGTTGACGGGGTTTTCGACGCCCGTTTCATAAAAGCTGTTCAGATAAGCAAGCAGGAACACTCGCTCGGCGGACTTGCCGAAGGGATCGAGATGCTGATCGAGCGTGGTGTCGCCGCTGGTCAGCGTCCCCGTCTTGTCGCTGCACAGCACGTCCATACTGCCGAAGTTCTGAATCGCAGCAAGGTGTTTGACGATGACCTTGTGACGAGCCATGCGAACCGCGCCTCTGCCGAGGGTAACGGTCGTGATCATCGGAAGAAACTCGGGTGTGAGCCCGACGGCTAGCGCGATGGCGAACAACAACGAATCAAACGTGTTGTGATGAAGAGCGGCGCTGACTAGAAAAACAAACACCACCAGAACGAACACGGTCTGCATGATCAGAAATCCGAACTGGCGCGTGCCTCGATCGAACTCAGTTTCAGGCGCGCGTGCAGCGAGGCGCGCCGCGATGTCGCCGAATTCGGTGGCCATTCCGGTTTTGACGACCAGCGCGGTCGCCGTTCCGCTCACCACAGAGGTGCCCAGGAACACGGTAGCTCGGTGTTCGTCGGACCCTTGCGGAGTCGGGTCCGCATCGGCGGCTTCTTTTTCGACCGGCAATGATTCTCCGGTGAGCGCCGCTTGATTGATGTGAAGGTCGCGAGCTCGAATCAAGCGAGCGTCCGCCGGAACCAGATTGCCCGCGAGCAGACGGATGACATCGCCAGGAACGATCTCGCGTCGTGATAAGTCTCGCCATTCGCCGTCGCGCAGCACGGTAGCTGTAGGAGCGACTTGCAGCCGAAGCCTTTCGGCTGCACGCTGTGAGCGAAAGGTTTGGATGAAGTTGAGCGCTGCACTCAACAAAACCATCACGGCGATAATCGATGCGTTTAGTACCTGGCCCAGGAGGGCCGAGATCAAGCTGGCGATGAGGAGGATGATGGCGAGGGGATTAGCGAACAAAAGCAGTATCTGAACGGTCGGGCCCGACCGGCGGCCGGTGGTCAGCTCGTTCGGACCGAACCGAGAAAGGCGTCTCCTGGCCTCAGCGCTCGTGAGACCTTTGTCGGAGGTTTGCAGTTGCTCGAACAGCGTTGACAGTGAGGCGGCAGGGCTGGGTTTGTCGGTCATCGCAATACCCGCCCAAGATTCTAAGCTATTTGGCCGTTGATCGCGAAGATTGTGCTGTCTGCCTCGATGGGAAGGCGACAAGCCTGGCGGAGGTTAATCTTCACAAGGTTTCGTCAAGCTCTATCATTCACTTATTAGTGCTGCGGTGTTCACCTTCACGAGGCGCGGTGTACCCGTTCCGGCTGCGCGCCAGCAGCCGCCGGGTACCTGAGTTGACCTGCACTTTTACTGCGCGGAACGTGCCGTCTTTGGAAGAGTTGCTTGGATAGTACCCGATTGCATACTGAGTCCGCAGATCGGTCGAGATCTGCTGCGCAATTGTGTGAACCTCTGACAGTTCTCTCGGGTAAAAAGCCTTGCCGCCCGTTTCTTCCGCCAGTTTATTGAGCAAACCTTCCGCTTTCTCTTTTGGGCTCTTCTTGAACAAGCCGCTGTCCTTGTCTAGATCGTTGATGAACCCAATCAGGTAAATCTGGACGTCGATTTCCCGCAGATGATTCACGACTTCGGCGAACTTGTAGAAGCTATCATTGTCGAGGCCGTCGGTCACAACCAACACCGCCTTCCGTCTGTTCTTGCCTTCCTTGTTAGCATAGTCGGCGGCCAGGTACAGCGCATCGAGCATCGCTGTTTGACGCGAAGCAACCAACCCGTTGAGCGTGTCGATCACATCGTTGATGTCACCGGTGAATTCTTCCAAAAGCTCGGGCTGGTCCTTGAACTCTATGACGGCCATCTCGTCGTCGCGCCGGCCCTCTTTCACAAGGTTGGTTGACGCCTTTACTACCGTATCGAGCTTGGGTCGCATGGAGCCCGACGTGTCAATCGCGAACACGAGCGAGACCGGGACCTGCTCCCGGCTGAAGAACTCGATCTTCTGTGGAATCTTGTCCTCGGTCACGGTGAATTCGTCCTGCTTCAGATCCATCACCGGTTTGTTCGACGGATCGACAACCGTAACGTCGAGCGTCACGAGAGTCCTGCCAAGCCTTATCGTATCGTCATCCTTTTGTGACTGCTCTTCTGGCCGCGGTTGCTGCGGCTTTTGGAGCTTGGGCGGCTTGTCGGGCGGCTGCTGATCCGCGCGAACAAGTGAGCCTTGGGAGAAGCCCGCTGTAAGAAAACCGAGAGTGATAATTGCACTGACGACTAAGGCCAATCTGCCCGCTTCGAACTTCATAACCGAATTCTACTCCGGGGTGTCAATATTTGAAAACCAGGACTCCGACGCTTGGGATGCACGGACACGCCTCAACCGTTGCCGAAGCATGAACGGGAGGGTAGGTTGCGGTTGCGTTCTAAAGGTTTACTTCTTGAAAGATTGATACCCGTCTCTGTAAGAAAGCGACAGCCGGCCGAGTCCTCGCGGGGGATTCACCTTTACCTGCACCTTATGCCATTTGGCTTCGCTTTGAATGTCCGTCGGATAAAATCCGACTGAATACTGATGTCGAAGCTCCAACGCGATTCGCGTGCATATCTCGACAAGTTCCGGCTCATTGTAAGCGTTCGGGAAGAAGGCGCGTCCTCCGGTCATTCGGGTGATCTCTTCGAGTACCGAGCGGCCAAAACCCGCCAACGTATCGTTAGCCGGATCCGTGATGCCTATCGCATAGATTTGTACGTCCGCTTCCTTGACCCGGTTGCGCAGCTCCTTATACGTGTAGCGGCTGTTGTTGTCCTGACCGTCGGAGATTATCAGCAACGCCTTCTTGGACTGACGGCCCTGCTGTACCTTTTCGACCGCGATGTATGCGGCGTCATAAAGCGCAGTCGAGCCGTGAGGATTCGCGAACATGAGGTGGCCGAGAATACTGTCACCCGAGGTGGTGAAGTCTTGCACAAGCTTCGCGCGATCGTTGAAGCCGATCAGGAAGAAATCGTCGTCAGCATGTGAGGTCTCGATAAACCGGCGCAGCGCACGAATGGACCGGCCGACGCGCTCTTTCATCGAGCCGGACACGTCGTAAACGATTCCGAGAGACACGGGAGCGTCATCATCGGTGAAGTGCGCAATCTGCTGCTTTACCTTGTCGTCGAATAGTTCGAAGTGATCTTTGCCGAGGCCGGTCACGAATCTGCCGTAGGGGTCGGTGACGCTTACGGTCACGTTCACGATAGAGGTGCCAATGCGGATGTCATCCTTGGGTTTTTGAAGTTTGGTGTCGCCTGTTTTCGGGGCGGTCGCTCTGTCATCGACGCTAGCCTTCGAAGGGACCGGTGTGTCGCCGGGTTTCGCCTTTGCCGGCTCGACCTTTGGATTCTGTGGCGATGCGTTGTTGACTTGTCCAGGCCGTGCGGTAAGGAGTTGCGACAGACCTATAACAAAAAGCGCGGTCAGGAAGGTGCACGCGAGTCTCTTTTTCATGACGATCGCCCCCGGTTTGACGGGTAGCCTCGTATGAGGCTGCCGATTAGGCCCGGTCTCGAACTCCCACCAGGCATCAGGCGGCACACGTTGTCGCCACTACAGGCATCTTGACGATTCAGAAAGAACGCCGATCAGAACAATCGGCTTAGTGCTACTACTGCTATCAAAATCCCCTGGACCTCTATCCCTTTCCAGGTGCGTGTTCATTGTAACCACAAAAAAAGTTCCAATCAAGCTTAGGGACGCGTTTTTTTAGCGATCCGATGAGCCACGCATTTCTATGATTAACGCAGAGGCGCCCGGACCGATCTCGACATCACTTGAATAAGGCTGGTTAGCGAGAGCTTTTGCCTTGAGTGTGTACCGGCCAGGGGGGACCGGCTTGTTGAGCTTGAACGCACCCTCGGCATTCGTGCTCCCCCAGGTCAGCAGAGTGCTCTCGCTGATATTGCTCTCTCCAAGCGGAAGAAGCCCAACCAGCGCGCCTGCTACCGGCTTACCGCCTGCCGACTTAACTATTCCGCGCACCGTGATGAATGTGGACGACTCGGCCATTCTCGGCGCAGATGGAGCCGGCGGGTTTGCGGAGTCGCCGTCGTTGAGCTGCGCTATCATCTCGGCAACGAGGTGGGACGGCCGCAGGAAACCTACGGCGCCGTAGCGCCGGTAGTTGTCCGGGAACCCGTCGCCGTCTCTATCGACCGGCTGTTCGTCGGCGACAACTTTTGTGGGGATGCCGATGAGCCGGCCCTCGCTGTTGACCGCCGCGCCGCCGCTGTTGCCGTGGATCACGCGAGCGTCGGTCTTGATCCAGTTCGCCAGTATGTCTTTGCCTTCGACGACGCCCGGGTTGACGGTGATGGTTGAGCCGCCTTTTTCTGGAAAGCCGATGATGAACAGGTCTTCGAGCACCCTGATCTTGCGCGAGTCGCCCATCTCGATACTTGGAAAGGTGAAGGACTTCGGAACCGGATTACCGGCGGCGTCCGATTCAACGCGCAACAACGCCAGATCGTATTCCTTGCTTATGAGCAGAGGCTTGAGTCGATAGCGAGCCGGCGATGAAGCCGTATCGCCGTCGCCCATGAGATTCAAGAAGATCTCGTCATATGACCGGCTGGTCCTCGGGTTGTTGATGACGTGGTAGTTGGTGACCAACACTCCGTCGCTGCGCACGACGACCGCTGATCCTCTTGGCCGCGGCGCCAGATTGGGATCATTCGAGTTGCGTACCGAGATTAGCCCTATCGAAGCTATGGCTTGACGTACCTGGGCGCGAGCTTCGGGTGATATGGCTCCCCTATTCGCGGACTGCCCGGCGAGGGCCGAGACCACGAGCGCGCACGCCGCGACGGCGGGGACAGCGAGGACCGCTGTTACCGCAAGCCTCATTCTACTCGCAAGAATTCTGATCACTTGTGCTTGAGCCGAATCTCGAATGGAGCGATGTCGCCCGACTTGAGCTTACCGCCGCTTCCGTTATCCTGGATTGCGACGACCGAACCATTGGTGTCCTTGTCCTTGCCCGGAGCGAGAATAATGTCTCTTGAACGGACCTTGCTGCTACCCTCGCCTTGCGGTACTAGCGGGGTGACCTTCCTGGCGATGCCGCCTTGCAGCTCGGATGCGGCGGTGGCAGCAGATTCCGAGAGGTACTGCTCGGGTTCTTTGAGCGCCGCGTCGAGATAGGGAACGCGATCGCGGGACATGATCACCTGAAGGACCTCGATTCCTTTCTCCTCGTCGAACTGGATCGCGCTGCCGCCCAGGGGAAAGTCGTATCGCTCGTCGGAATGCACCGCGTTATCGGTAGCTTCCGGAGAGGGGACTAGAAGGCGCCTCTTGCCGCTCGGCGCGATGTTCACGACATAGATGTAGCCTTCAAAGTTGCTTTGAAATTGGATCTTGATCTGATCGCCCGCATTGAATTCACTGCCGGGGTCGACGGGAACGAGAGTCCCGTCGGTGACCTTCAGCACGAGAATGCTCATCGCATCTGATTTCTTGCTGATGAACAATCCGCGCGCGCGGGTGGCCTCGTTACTCTTTTGAGATTGTCTCTTGTCCGCGCTGACAGATGCTGTCACGCTGGCGAACAACAACACGGCTAGTGTCAACCTTACTACAGCTTTCATGTTTCCAGCTCCTTTTCTCAGACTTTCACTCACTGTGCCTGAGTTCGATTGTAGCTATCAACTCCTCGTTGTCCTGGAGGTTTACGTTTTGCGCCCTTGTTGCGTAGCGCGCAGCCTTCCGGCCGGGAATCGAAAGCTCACCAGTCACCTGTTTGACTTTCTGCTCGGAGCTCGAGATCAGTTGCTCGACCAAAGCGCGCTTCACCGGGGCGTTGGGCTTCGCGATCTGATTCGGCAACGTGGTGATCCTGTCTCGGCTGAAGATCACGATCAGCGTCTCGGTTCCGGCCGGTGGCGCCATCTTGAACCAGCAGTCTTTCGGATCATCCCAGTCCTGGCAGTACGATGGTATGACGTACTCTTTGTCTTTGACCACGTAGTTCTGACCCTTGTTGATACGCAGGTCTGGAAAGAGGAGAACACCATCTTTGCCTTCCGGCTGGTTGACGATGTACAGGTAACCGGTTTGATTGACGGTGATCGCCAGCTTCAATTTGTCGCCGGTCTGAAACTCCTGGCTCGGGTCGGCCTCTACCTGGGTCGTGTCATCTACGCGTTTGAGCAGATGCCACTGGAGAGTCAGCAGGGCGGCCTTCTGCTTCCCGGTTTTTGGAACGGGACGAGTCCGCTGCCGGTTAGGTTTGTCCACTCGCTTGACCGTAACGACCGAGTACCACAACGGCGCGCCTTGCTTTTGTGCGTCGACGCGCGGCGCGAAGATCGCGGGAACCAGCAGCGCTCCGGCTGCAGTGGCAATCAAGCATGTCTTTGATAATCGAGATCGCATGGATTTATCCTCTAGTCTTTCACTGACTGCGCGCTCGCAGGAGCGGCTGGATTCCGGGATCGTCCGCGGCCACGACGCAGCGAATGCCGACCGGCGCTTTTAAACCTTGAGGGAACACTCTCGGGAGATGGTTCCTATAAGACGTTCGGGCTTCATTGGACTTGCTGGCCAGAAAAAATGTGCCTCCCCTCATCACTCGCTCGTCTTTGTTGTAGTCGGGGTCGGGCGCTTTGTTTCCTTCGTAGGGTCTATACGGAGCATTCACCCACTCGGGGGCGTTGCCTGCCATGTGCAACACGCCGTAGAAGCTGAGGTCTCCGGTCGCCTCCGTCACCGGAACGGGTTGACCGGTTGCGATGTTCGCTCGATCCGCCGTGAACTCGTCGCCCCAAGGGTACAGGCGCTTCCTGTGAGCGACCGGGTCCCAGGAGGCAGCCTTTTCCCACTCTTGTTCCGTCGGCAACCGTTTGCTCGCCCAACTCGCGTAGGCTAACGCATCCTCGAAGGTGGCGCCTAACACAGGGTAGTCAGCCTTGCCGGTGAAGTAGTTCGGGTCGAACGGAGGATTTGGCGGATAAGCGTGTTGTGTCGCATCGCAGAACTTCTTGTACTGCGCGTTTGTCACTTCGTACTTCTCAATGTAGAACGACGGAACAGTAACTTTGTGTGCGGGGCGTTCGTCGGGGTCGTGATTATCATCGCCCATTTCAAA
>JBGQGO010000067.1:0-15129 GCA_041497455.1 Blastocatellia bacterium
AAGCTCCGCCGAGAAATTGATGCGCGTGCGAGAGCTGCGGGTTCAGCTTGATTGCCTTCTGCGCGAACTCGACGGCCTTTTGCGACAGCTCGGGGATGCTCAGGAATCCGCCCTTCAGATCGTAAGCCGCGCTCAGCGCCGCCCACGCGCCCGCGTAGTTCGGGTCCATCTCGGCTGCTTTCTCAAAGTAATGAATCGCGCGGTCGAGCGAGTCACGGCTGCCGGTGCGCAGGTTGATCATGCCGCGCGAGAAGCTCTCGTAGGCTTCGACCGACTGCGTCTCGTCGGCTTCGATCTCGGTGATCTCGGAGGTGCCCAGCTCGAGGTTCAGGCCCTGGCTCAGCTCGTAGACTATCTTGTCCTGCAGGTCGAAAATCTCTTTGATATTCCCGTCGATCTTTACGGTCCTGACGACCTCGCCGGTGTTGACGTCGATGACCCGAGCGGTGATGCGGATCATCTCGCCGATGCGCTGGTAGCCGCCGCCGAGGATCCACGACGCGGCTAGCCTTCTGCCGATGTCGATCGCGACCGACTCGTCGAAGTCGGTGAGCTGCCCAGTGCTCAGATCCTTGAGCACCTCGAACGTGCGTTCGCGGCCGATGACCGACAGGCCCCGGATTTTCTTGAGATCGGATGTCACCGTCTCGGCGATGCCGGATCCGATCCACTCATCCTTGGGCTCTCCTGTAATATTCGCAAAAGTCATCACCGCGAGCGCGTTTTCGAGTTTGGGCGCCAGCGCGGCGCTCTGAGCTGATTGTTTCTCAGTGAGCAGCACGGTCGGCTGGTGCTCGGTGACCGGCTGACCGACACTGGCCGTGCGATTGTTTGTGTCGAGGTCGCGCTGCAGGTTGCGCAGATCGATGTACATCTCGCGCGCGGCCTGATAGCGATACCCGGGATCCTTCTCGAGGGTCTTGCGGACGATTCGCTCGAGCTCTTGCGGCACGTTGTAGTTGAACCGGGCAATCGCCGCAGGCTCGTGATGAAGTATCCGGTCAATCGCTTCGGTCGAGCTGTCGCCGTTAAAAGGCAGTTGCGCCGTCAGCATCTCGTAGGTCACAACACCGAGAGAAAAAATGTCCGACCTGTGGTCAACCGCCTGGCCAAGCGCCTGCTCGGGCGACATGTACGAAACCGTTCCGAGCACAAGGCCGGTTACCGTTTCTTGTCCAAGTTTTGTTGTTGGGTCGCTGTCGCCATCAGCATTCATCGCCAGGGTGCCGGTCACCTTGGCAAGCCCGAAGTCGAGCACTTTAACCAGGCCGCGCTCGGTGATGATCAAGTTCGAGCTCTTGATGTCACGATGGACGATGCCAAGTGAATGAGCTTCATCAAGCGCGTCCGCGACCTGCATAGCGATGCCAATCGCATCCAAAACCGGGATCGGCCCGCGCTCGAGCATTCGCGAAAGCAGCTCGCCTTCGACCAGTTCCATGACGATGAAGTTGGAGCCTTCATATTCCCCGATGTCGTAAATCGCGGCGATATAGGGTGAGCGCAGGGCCGAGGCGGCGCGGGCTTCGGTGAAGAATCGCTCGCGGCGGTCGGGGTCATATTGATAAGACGCAGGGAGGAACTTGAGCGCTACCTGGCGGCCGAGGCGGGTGTCTTCGGCGCGGAACACCTCGCCCATTCCGCCCCCGCCGAGCCGTTCGCCTATGGTGTAGTGTAGTACGGTTTTGCCTGTCATGTTCAACCCCTGCTGATCAGCCTGTGATTAACAGTATGATGCGAACTCGCGAACGCGCAAGGGAGAGACAAAATGAAAAGGAGAAACATTGAACATTGAAAATTGAAAATTGGAAATTGGAAATTTGTTGCCGGCCAATTTGCGATTTTCATTTTTCAATTTTCATTTTTCAATGTTTTTTCCCCAGTCCTTCTCACACGTGCACTTCGCCGTACGCCAGCTCCCCGCTCGTCTCTCTGTGCTTGAGCATGATGTAAACCATCCAGCTATAGAACGAGAGAATGAGAATCAGCACGACCCATCCCGGCACGTAGCCGATCGCGGCGTTCTTGAACAACTCGCCGGTTGAGTGAACCATCGAAGCGGGGCCTGACGCTTGGAGCACGCTAGTCGTGGTCTTCAACAGCCAGGCCAGCAGCAGGATCAAGAAAAGCCAGATGTAGTTGCGGCGCAGGCGCCTGGCCATCGCCTGGGTGCTGGTGATCGTGAAGCGCGGCAGGCGCAAGTCTTCGCCGAGCTGACTCATCCAGTGAGCCGGATCGACCATGTCGCGAGGCGCAAAGATGCGGACGTAGTAGTTGCGCTCGACCAAGCGCACTCGGCTGCGATAGACGTGAAAGAAGCGATAGCGGCGCGACTCGATGAACAGCAGCAGGAAGATGAGCACCATCGCGAACAGCAGGACTCCGTGATGCGACTGCGGGGACGACAGCGAGATCGATAGCATCGCGCCGACTCCGGTGATCGCCCAGTTGGTCGTCCGATCGAGCCGGTCGCGCCAGCTCATCATTCGCGCCATCTCGCCGCGGTAGTAGTGCGAGAGCGCGTTGACGAACTCGACGGAGTTCGTTGGGAAGATAGGCGGTCCTGGTTTCGAGGATGAGTCAGGCCTGATGGTTATGTCTTTCTCGGTTATCATAGCGCGCCTCGCAGGAAGACTGATGAAAAGGATGAGCGGATCGCCTGAGTGGCAAGAGCCCGCTCCGCACGGTGGCGGTTTATCACACAGCCAGTTCAAAGTTCAACCTGAGGATAATCGCGCAGGCTGGAGCTTGAACTCCAAACCTTCTTCAGTTATTCGGTCTGTGGAGGCGGGCCAGTTCGAGCTTCAGACTCTCTTCGCCGCGCGCCATAGCCCATCTGTGATTCGCAGAGAATATTGGCTTGACCAAGAATGACAGCGCGCTCAGCAGCGGTTTGTCGGCGCGGATCTTCCAGTCGTAGTTTACGTTCACGTTTGGGCCCTCCTGTTCGAGGGTCCAGATGCCGCGGCCGTTGAAATCACCCCACGCTTCGAGGCTGAAGCCGAGCGGGTAGCGCGACTCGGTTACGCGAAACTGCCAGCGCAACGTGTAAGGCAGCCAGCCCTTCGTGTGCAGGCTGACGACCTTGCCTATTCCGCCCTTGTCGCCCGGCTCCAGCACTTTGACGTCCAGATAAACTGATGGCCACCAGCGTGGTAACTCATCCGCCGCCTTCAATATGTCTGCAACTTCGTTGATGGCGCCTTCAACTCGCCAGTGTGTGATGAAGTGGTATTCATTGCTCGGCATCTGGCCCTTAACTTTTCGTTATGAGATTGAACTCTGAAGAAATCGGCACACAGCCTGAAGTCTATGCTACTTCGGACCGGCACACAGACTGAAGTCTATGCCACTTCGGACCCTAATGAACTGAGGCGCCGGACGCCTGGTCACTGCCGCTCGCCGCGAGCTCGGCTTGCGTTCTCGGCGAGCACACGCGCGCGGTCAAGCGATTCAAATGCCTTTCGGAATTGCACGTCGTCTGACAGGTAGACCTGGTCGCCGGCTTCGGGTCCATAAGCAGCAGTGATAATCTCACGCCGCATCTGGGCGCGGATGTAGTTCAGGTTCGCGGTGATTCGTTCTTCTGAAACGTTGAATTGCGGCTTGTTCGATATGTACTGGCGGAACGCGGCCAGCAACTCATCGGTGACGGCATAGTGATTGATGTCTTCAGGCGAGACCTTCGTCTTGTACTGGCACTCGGCGATTCGGTACGCGCGCAAGCCTTGCATCTGACCCGCTACCAACTGACGCACAAAGTCGAATACCCCATAAAACAACCGGCTGGACAACGGCGGCGCTTTGACTTCGACATCGGGAGTGATGCCACCGCCACCGTACACCGTGCGGCCGAGGTCGGTGCGCAGCGCGTCGCCGTGCTGCGGCTTCCCCGTTGCGCTCTGGTCTTCGCTGCGGTTCAGATAATAGTCATAGAACGAAACGTTCGCATAGTTCCGCTGAATCGACCGTCCGGTCGGCGTGTAGTACTTCGCAGTCGTCAGCACGAGCCCCGTCCCGCCCCACAGACGAAAGACTCCCTGCACGAGACCCTTACCGAAGGTGTTCTCTCCAACAATCAACGCGCGGTCGTGATCTTGGAGCGCGCCGGCTACAATCTCAGACGCCGAGGCGGTCTCGCGATCAACCAGCACGACCATCGGAATCGTCTCAGGTTCGTTGTTGTCCGGAACTTCATAGGTGTGAGCCGATGACTCCTCGTCGCGCCCACGAACTTCCAGAATCTTCTCGCCAGGCGCCAGGAACCTGGTAGAGACTTTGATCGCTTCATCCAGAAGCCCGCCGGGATTGCGTCGCAGGTCGAGGACGAGTTGGCGCATGCCGTCCAGCTTGAGTTGCGCCAGGGCTTCGGTCAGTTCTTCGTCGGTCTTGCTCGAGAAGCCGCCGGTCAAGGCGATGTAGCCGGTGCCACCCTGCCCCGCGATGAAGGCGTTGCGCACAGAGGGCAGTTTCACTTCGTCGCGCCGCACACGCACGGTTATCGGGTTGGGCGTCCCCGCGCGCTCGACGGTTATCTCGACGGGCTCACCCTTTTCGCCTCGGACGCGATGCATGACCTGCTGACTCGTCCAGTCGTCTACGTTTTGTTTATCGATGGCGACTATGGCGTCGCCGTAGCGAAGCCCCGCACGATGACCGGGCGCGCCTGGAGTCGCTGAGAGAATATAGACGTGATCGTAGCGTTTCGCGATCGTAACGCCGATGCCATAGATGCGGCTGCTCTGTTCGGTTTGAACCTCGTCGAATTCGGCTTTCGTGAAGAACGCAGAGTGAGGATCAAGCTGATGGAGCATTCCCTGAATCGAGTTCTTGCCAAGCAGCTCGAGGTCGACCTTTCCGGCGTAGCTCTCCTGTATTTCGGAGATCGCCTCTTTGAAATCGTCCGCGAGTTGATCGGTCAGGGCGGAGTCGGCATTGGTTAGGTGTGCGGGACGCGCCGACCCATAGTAGCCGCCGGCCAGTGTTGCCAACGCAATCACTGCGATCGCCAGCAACGGCAGCACCCGATTCCTCATACTGCAAGTACTCCTTCGCTTGAGAATAATACAAAAGACAACGAGGCGTCAAAAGAGGAAGTCAGTAGTCAGTAGTCCGTAGTCAGTAGTACCCGGTGCGTATCAGTTGCGAGCACGCCGCTGTTTGTGAATACTTGCTACGGACTACGGACTACTGACTACGGACTACTGACTTCCTAATGACTGACAAAGCGGATGTGGTGATCATCGGTGGGGGCATCGTCGGGTCGAGCGTCGCCTATCATCTGGCCGAGGCCGGCTGCACGAATGTCTTGATCATAGAGCGCGAACCGCAGCAGGGTATGGGTTCCACCGCCAAGAGCATGGGAGGCGTGCGCGCTCAATTTGCGACCCCAATCAACATCAAGATGTCGCTTTATTCGATTGACCTCTTTTCGAAGTTTGAGGAAGTGACCGGTCACACCGCAGGCTACAGGCCCCACGGTTATCTTTTCGTGGCAACCAGCGAGCGACACCTCGATTACCTCAAAACCAACCTCCGCCAGCAGCGGGCTTGCGGGCTGACCAACGCAGAAATGGTCACGCGCGAAGACATACTGAAAACAGTTCCGCAGCTAATCGCTGATGACGTCGTCGGAGGGAGCTTCTGTCCTACCGACGGTTTCGTCGATCCATACAGCGTGATGACCGGATTCGCGAAACGCGCGCGCGAACGCGGCGTGAGGGTGTGGCTGGAAACCGACGTAACGGGCATCGATGTCGAGCAGGGCAAAGTTACTGGCGTTCAAACCTCCCGCGGATACGTATCGACTCGCTCGGTGGTCAACGCGGCCGGACCATGGGCCGCCGGTGTTGCACGGCTTGCAGGGGTCGAAATACCTGTGGAGCCGCTCCGGCGCCAGATCGTGAAGACGGAACCGTTCGAACAGCTTTCCTCGCGGCTTCCAATGGTGATCGATATGTCGAGCGGGTTTCACTTTCGCCCGGAAGGCTCGAGCTTCCTTTTGGCGTGGCCTGATCCCGAACAGACCCACGGGTTCAGAACAGATTTCGACTACGGCTTCATCGAGAAGACCCTGACGCGCGCCGTGAACCGCGTGCCGGTGTTTGCCGACGTCGAAGTGAATCCTCGCCGTTGCTGGGCCGGGATGTATGAAATGACACCTGACCATCACGCGATCATCGGCCGGGCTCCCGGCGTTGAAGGAATGTTTTTGGCGAACGGCTTCAGCGGTCACGGCGTGATGCACTCTCCCGCGACGGGCAAGATCGTTTCTGAGTTGATAGTAAGCGGCGCATCGAGCTTTGTGGATGCGCCAATGCTGAGGGCCGAGAGGTTCGCAGAAGGCAACCTACTGGAAGAGACCGCTGTGCTATGAAGCGTTCGCGGGTAGAGGTTCAGGGTTCAGGGTCGGAGTTCAGAGTTCGGAGTTCAGAGTTCAGCCTTTAGGCTGCCAGGCTAAGGATGGAACTCTAAAGAACACAACGGAGGGTTTGATGAAAAAGCTAATCTTATCAGGTTTGATGATAGTGGCTCTGGGAGCCAGTTCCGTGTTCGCTCAGAATGCGAATACAGCGAAGAAGACAAAGCCCGCCGCGACGACGGGCGCGACGAGCGGCGGCGGCAGCGCTACTGCCGGCGGCACGGCTAGCGGAGGCGCCATGAAGAAGTCTTCGGGTAAGAAGAAGCATCACAATCGAAGGCACCGCCGGCATAGCAAGAAGTCGTAACGTGGCAAAGCGCATCTTTCTAATAACAGCCGTTGCAGCGTGGCTCGCAGCCTCCCCGGTGGTAGCCGCTCAAGAGAACGCGCGTGCGATTAAACGGCGCGCGGTCGAAAGCTCAAAGCCAGAGACTACACCGGAGGCGTGGCCGGCCAGCGTTCCAACTAATCGCCTGTCCGACATCGGTCGCGGCAAGGCGGTGATCTTCAGCCCCGACTTTGCGGAGTCCGGCAACCGCCAGTTTTATGAGAAGCTCGGGTTCCTTTACATCGAGGACGCGAGCTGGCAGAAGGCGCTCAATCAGATCATCGCCCGCAATTACTGGCATCCTGAAGATCGCATCGAGTCGATCTTTCTCGAGACTCACGGAACCAACGGAAACGGTTTGAAGCTGCAGGCCGGAGTTGCAAGCGGCGCACGCCGCTCATACATATCGGTTGCAGCTTTACAGGAAAAGCTCGAAGGCTTAGGGGTGCGCCTCTGTGTCATTGGAGCTTGCAATGCAGGGAGGTTGTTCCGGCCCGAAATATACAAGACGCTGAATCCCCGGCCCGGTGACCGGTTGTTCTTGCCGGCGACGCTTGGGATCGTCAACGCTTCGGCAAAGTTCGATCCGGCAAGCAGCAAGATCATCGTGGTCCGCCGCGCAGAGAGCGAAATTGAAACGACCAGCGACGGTGACACGTCCGAGTTGTCACCTCTGGCACGTACTATTCTTGGCCTCGATAAGCCGGATCGCGGTCGTGAATCCCCCAACCTTCATTTCGTCGTTTCGAACTTGCTTATCCAGATGCTGATTCACGATTCCAGACTCAAGTTGACTGGGAGCGGCTATACGAACGCGAAATCGAGAAGGGATCTGAGCGACGTTGAAAGCGAAGTCTTGTTTGAGCGCTTCCTGTCTTACATCAACCAGGTTGCAGAGCGTGAGTACCAGATAACCCACGGTGGGCGCTTGCCCGCCACGATGCGCGCACCCAAGAGGGCAGGACCCGCCTCTCGGCCGGCCGGGTTCGACTCGCGCACAGCGCAAGCCGCAGCGATGCGAGCGAAGAAACACTGGCCGCGAAGGGTGATTGATTGAGGTTTTGTTTACGGCTTCGCGTCTTACGCTAAAAAGCAAAGACGCGAAGCCGTAAAGCTCGATCGAGGCTAGAAGGCGAACTTCAGACCCAGCAGGAGCTGTCTGGGTGCGAACGCAGTAGTAAAGCTAAGCGGCTCACCTTTCCTGAAGTCACGGTCACGCCGCCCTCTGAGTTGCACGGGGGAAAGGTAATCCGTCGCGAGGGGCTCCCCTTTTGCATCGAACGCCGTGGGGACTATCTCGTTCACGGAGCCGAAGTTCGTGCGGTTCAACAGATTCCCGCCGTCAACGCTGAACTCGATACGCTTCGGACTTTCAGCCCCAAAGCGGAACATTTTGCTGAGCCGCATGTTTACGCTTTGGAAGTTTGGCCCAAGGCCCGTGTTGCGGCCGATGTAAAAGAGGCGATCGGTACCGCTGCGAGTGTCGCCATTGATGTCGGTGCCGGTCCGGACCGTGAAAGGAATGCCACTGCGGATGAAGATGCTCGGGCTGAGCGTGATATCCGCAAAGGCGCGTGAACCGAAGCTGTGGCCGGCGCCGGACTTGAACGGGCTCATGAAGACACCGCTGACGACGAAATTGCTTCGTACGTCGAAGGTCGACAATGACCGCTCGGTGCCCAGGCGCGAGGGAAATGGCGGCGCAAAAGCGGAGTTGAAATCCGTCTGATCGTCAATCGCCTTGCTGAACGTGTAGTTGGCCTGGAAGGAGAAGTAATCGCTGAACCGCTTGGTCAGCGAGAACGTCACCCCGTGATAGATCGAGCTGCCGCGCGATTGATAATCGGTGAACTGCGTGATGCCGTTATCGTTCACCGCGCCGCACTGCGTGTCAGTTTGTCCGACGACACCCGTCGAGCACCGGCGATAAAGCGGACCCACGACGCGAGTGTTGCGCGTAAGGAGGAGAGCCGCTTGCGCTGCGGTCGTAGCCGGACAGCCCGGTGTGCCCGCCTCGCAATAGTTAAGCCCGACCGGCTGCTGAAGGTGAAGTCCGTGATACATCTGGTAAGCGATCTCAACGCTCATACTGTTGGTGAGCTGGCGCTGAATGCCGAGATTGGCTTGAATCGCGTAGTTGTTCTTGTAGTCCTTATTCAAATCGAACAGTACCCGGCCCGCCGCCCCGGCTGCGGTCGAGATCCCCAGCGCATTGACGTCGGCCTCGGTCAGGACGCTGAAAGGATACTTGCCCTGCGCGATGCCCGCTTGATAGACGGCTGCCACACCGTTTGAAGGGTCCCTGGCAATCTGGTTGATGTACGTCCCGCTGCCGTTGAGTACGCTAGTGTAGCCCGGAATCTGTACGTAAATCGGCGAGTAGAAAAGACCGCTGCCCCCGCGCAACACAGTCTTGCCGTCACCCGTGATTTGCCACGCAAATCCCAAGCGGGGCGAGAAGTAGGCGTTCCGCGGCACCGGCGGCGGCTCGCCGTCCCAATCAACACGGCCACCAATATCAAGGGTCAGCCGCTGATGAACCTTCCACGTATCCTGGACGAACCCTCCGACATAATGGCCCCTACCCTTCCAGGTCGAATTGTTGAATCCTTGCCGGTAGAGGAACGGCAGGTTCAAATCGAAGTTCTGCAGGGCGTTCAGTTGAGTGGCGGCCCCCGCGCCGGCAGCGGCTGTAAACGCGGTCCGATCCGCAGCCGGAACGGCTAGGCCGATAGTGTAGAAGGCGAACGGAAGGAACTGATATTCCCCGGCGAACCACAGATCGTTCCGGAAATTGTAGTCGACGGGGCGATACGACCCGCCAAACTTGAACGTGTGGCTACCCCGGATCCACGTCATGGTGTCTTCAATCTGTGCGCGCCACTGGTGGACGACATAGGGAGCGCCGAAGGTGCGGCCAAACCCAGCGAGACCGCTAATGATAATGCCTACCTGGGCCGGATCAGGAGGCGCGGTCACCGCCGAGTTGCCAGGCGAGACTTGCCCCCTCATCTGATTGACCATATTGCTCCCAAAATTATGGGTCCAACTGACGACGGTGGAGTAATCGCGATAGGTCAAGCTGGCGTCAACGGAAGGGGATGTGCCGACACTGGTGCCGGGGTCGGACGTAAAATTCCGAGTCAGCGTGAAACGCCCGTTGATCGAGTCCCGGTTAGTGACCTGGTAATCCACTCGCGTGCTCCAGGTGTTGAGCCGCGCCACACCATTGAACGTGCCTTCGTTGTCGCTCAAGACCTTGAAGGCGTTCGGATAGGTGGCTGCGGTCGTGGTCAGGGCCTTGCGCAGATTGCTGGAAATCCGCTGCACATTGGCGCTCGGGTTGGCGTCCAGCGTGGCGAGCAGCGCCGCCTGGGCCGCGTTGGGCTGCAATAGCGCGCTGGCCGTGTACGTGCGAAAACGAGCATTGTCGTTTTGCTGCCGTTCGTAGTTTGTGAAAAAGAACAGCTTGTTTTTAACGACCGGCCCGCCGAAGGTGAAGCCCGGAAAGAGCTGGCGGTCACTGGCTCGCGGATTAGTGAAGTCAAAGAAATTCCGCGCCGAAGTCTTGTCCGAGCGGTAATAGATATATCCGCTGCCGTGGAAGCTGTTCGTGCCGCTCTTGGTGATGACATTGACCGCCGTACCTGCTGTAAAGCCGAACTCAGCCGTGAACGAATTGCGATTGACCTGAAACTCCTGAATTGACTCGGGAGTAATTTCGAAGCGGGCCTGGCCGGAACCGTACTCATTCTCGCCTCCGTCAACAGTGATGAGGTTGTTCCGCCCGTTGCTGCCGCCGATCGAGAAGCCGGAACTCAGGAAGGCCGTAACGCGGCCCGCAAGCTGGGCGCGCGGCGCATTCGCGTTCGACACGCCCGGCAGCGTGTAAACATAATTCCTGAAGTCGCGCCCGACGTTGGGCAGGCTTTCAACCTGCCGCTTATCGATCGTGTTCGCTTGTTGCGTCCTCTCGACTTCGATTACCGGCGCTTCAGAAGTGACCTCAACCTGCGCCTTCACTCCACCCGGTTGTAGCTCGATGTCGTAGACCGCTGTCATCCCAACGGTGATCTCCGCCTTAGGAATGACGGCGGCCTCAAAGCCCTGGGCTTCTATGCGAACCTCGTAGACGCCCGGCTGCAGAGTGGGTATCACGTAGGAACCGTCACTGCCGGTCTTTCCGGTTCGAGTGGTTCCCCGCTCCGTGCTCTTCGCGGTCACGATCGCACCAATCACCACCGCCTTATTCTGATCGGTGATTGTTCCCTTGATCGTGGCAGATGAAACGTCCACCTGAGAGAAAGCAGGAATGACTCCCGCAAAAGCAAAAACTGAAGTGAGCAGTGTTAAAAGGATTCTCCTTCTCATTGTTTTCCTCCACAAACGCTATGCTGCGTTGTTGAAATTTGTCATGGCGGGCTTTTTAGCCAAGCTCGTGACGTTCAAGGTTCGTTTCCCTTTTTCGGCGCGCCGACTACGATTCATCTTCGACGCGTCAGCAACGGAATGGCACAGGTAAGAATGAGACCAACTCACGCCGGATAATATCGCAAACTTGAAGCGGCAGCTTCGCCGCCCCTCCCAACCGACCAGTCGGTCGGATGCTATCGCGGACAGTCATCCTTTGTCAATCAGGAAATCCCCTCGGATGCTCAGCATATTCAGACCAAAGCCCGACAAAGTCAAGAGTGAACTTGTTGGAGGGATCTTCTGGCGCGATCTTCTGAAGGGCTCCTTTTGTTCAGAGTTCCATCTCTAACTTGTTATCCAAGAGGAGCGTTGCCGTTTGCTAAAGAGAAGGAGAGCCTCATTAAACAGAGGCTCTCCTTGAAAGCTTCAGACGTAGGCCGGTCGCTTAGAAGCTAAGGCGCACTCCGAACTGCAGTTGCCGCTTAGGCAGCGCCGAGGTAAAGCCAAGCGGCTGGCTCGGCGAGAGGCTGCTGTTTCCGCTCAGATTAAATGGCGGCGCGATAACGCCTACCACATTGTTCACACTGCCAAAGTTGGTCCGGTTGAAGATGTTGAATCCCTCCGCAAGGAATTGCAGACTGGCCTTCTCGGTCAGCTTAAACTGGCGAGCCAAGCGCATATCGAAATCGATGTAGTTTGGACCGATGCCAGTGTTGCGCCCGGCTCCGGGCGGACGGTCAGTGGTTGAGTGCCGGTCGTTATTTACGTTGGTCCCGGCCAGCAAATTGAAAGGGTGTGCACTGTTGTAGCGAATGATCGGCGAGACTTGGAAGCCCGAGAAGATGCGCTGGCCCAGACCGGCGTCTTTTCCGCCCTTCCAGGGGCTTTCCAGAACGGCTGCGATCACCACCTTGTGCCGCTGATCAAAGGTGGACAGACCATGTTCAGCGGCAAAATTAGTCTGATCGTTCGGTCCGTAGTCACTGTTGAAATCGGTTACCTCGTCGATCGCTTTACTGTAGGTGTAATTCCCGAAAATAGTGACGTGATCGCTGAAGCGCTTCCTGATTTCGAGAATACCGCCGTGGTAAAAAGCCGATCCCGCCGACGAATACTGGTCACTTTGAAGAAGCAACGGGTTCACGAAACAATTGACGATGTTCGCGCCCGCACACGGGAATCCCGCGCTGGTGCTCCACTGCCGAATCGGAATGCTCGCGGGCCCGGCGGGCACAAACGGCGCCGGCTTCAGGTTGATATCGATAGCAACAGGGAGTTTGAGCGTATGAACGTAGACGTAGCTGAGGGAAACCGACAGGCCGTTGCCAATCTCACGTTCAATTCCAAACTCAGCCTGGTGCGAGTAAGCATTCTGGTAGCCAGGCTGGCCGCTGAAGACTACACTGAGCGGCGGTATCGCGCCGGTGTGAGTAATGTTGATGCCAAACTGCGTCAGATCAGCCGGTGTGATACAAGCAGCATTCCCGGCCGACGGTGTTGTACACGCGATTTTTCCCTGTGCAAACAGCGTCTGGAAAATCAACGCTGACGTAAGGGTTGGAGGGCTCCCGGGAACTCCGGTGAGAGGCACGAACACCTGAGCAATTTGCCGGAAACCATTAACAACGCCCAGAGTCTGCACCACATTTGGAATCTGGGCATAGGTCGGGGCGTAGAAAATCCCATACCCTCCACGCACCACCGTCTTGTGGTTTTTGAACGGGTCCCAGGAAAACGAAACGCGGGGAGCAAAATTGTTCTTGTCGGTATTTAAGGTGCCGTATTGCACGTCGAGCTCGTACCGGATGCCGTAGTTAATCGTCAAGTTTGGCCGGATGGCCCACGAGTCCTGCCAGTAAAAGGCAGCATAGGGCCGGTTGGCGACATACACGGGATTGCCGAAGCCCTGCTGATAGAACTGAGGCAGACCTAACGAAACCGATTGAAGCGAGTTGAGAGTAGTCGGATTTACCCCTGCAAGTCCGCAAGCCGCTGGCACCCCCAAACACGGGCTGAGTAAAGCGGCAGGGAGACTGCCAAAAACAAATCGTCCCGGGAAAAACGTGTGGGACTCGGTATGGTTGCCGCGCAACAGCCCGTAACCTCCAAACTTCATGCTGTGGTGCGCACGAGTCAGAGTAAAGTTGTCGGCAAACTCGTAGCGGCGCGAGATCGTCAAGCTGGGCAGGAAGATCTGAGTTCCCAAATTCGCAAAACCGGGGATATCGAGTCCCACCTGCCCGGGCTCATTAGGAATCACGTCAAAGCTGTTGTAGTTCCACTGCCCCCTGGCTTCGTTCGCGGTGTTCGGGCTGAACAGGTGGAACCAGCTGCCCTGGATTGTGCTGTCATATGTACGCACAGAACTGCCCCGCGAAAAGCCCGTCAGCGATTGCACATCAGGACTGTCCTCCAGATCGTGCACGTAGCTGTAGCGGAGATACACCTGGTTTTTCTCATTGACTCGGTGATCGAAGCGCCCGGAGGCCTGGTACTCACGCGTGTTGAATGAAAACAGACCGCCGTTACTCTCAAGCTGGTTGATCAGGAACGCATTGCGCGCGGTTACACCGGCATTCAGACCGGTAGTAGGAGATATGGTCAAAGCGCTGCTCAGCAAGGCGGCACAAGTGGCCGCCGGTATAGCGGGTTGCCCGGTGAAGCATGGGACGGGCGTCCCGCCTTTGGCGGTCAGCGCGTTCAGAATAGCGATCTGATTGTTCAGCGGATCGCTCTGAGGGCGAAAGATATTCGTGTTGGTCAGCAAAGGAACGGCATTTTGTGCGTCCTGTCGCAAGCCTTCGAAAGCGACGAAGAGGAAGGTTCTGTCTTTCTTGATTGGGAAGCCCACCGTTCCGCCGAATTGCTGACGGCTCAAGGAATCCTTAATTGGCTTGCCCTGAGTATCGGGAGCACCAGGATTGAACGTCTGGCCGGGCTGCAGTGCCTGACTGAAGGAAAATGGGTTGGCTTCATCAAAAATGTCATCGCGGAAAAAGCCATAGAAACTGCCGTGCAGTTGATTGGTGCCTGACTTGGACACGATATTGATCGATGCGCCGCTCGCCCCCCCAAGCTCAGCCGAGTAGTTGCTTCGGTTGATCTGGAATTCCTGAATCGCATCCTGGCTCATAGTCGGGCGAGCACCGCCGGCATCGTCATTGGCTTCACCGCCATCCACGGTCACGCTATTACCTCTGCCGTTGCTGCCATAGAATGAGAGTCCGCTGTGCGGTGTCTGCTTAACTCGAAAATCCTGGTCTGAAGCCAGTCTGGTGGAATCAGTGACACCAGGCATCAACAACGTGTAGGTGAGATAGTCGCGGCGGTTGATGGGCAAGTCGCGAATGTACTTCTCTGAGATCGTATTCGCCTGCGCGGCTTTTTCCGTCTCCACCACAGGCGCTTCAGCGGTCACCTCGATTCTCTCCGTCCTTAGCGACACTTTCATTTGGAAGTCCGCGAAGACCGTCCCGCCTATCGTGACAGTAACGCCCTTTCGAATCGCGGTATCAAAACCACGAAGTTCGGCACTTACGTCGTAAGTAGCAGGCGGAAGATTTGTTACTCGATACTGACCGGTGTCATCGGTGACCGCCGTGCGCCTCAAACCCGTCTGTGTCCCCATTACCGTCACGGCTACGTTTGGCAAGACGGCGCCGTTGGGATCGGTTACAGTACCCCTAATATCCCCTGAAGAGCCTACACCCTGAGCGTGAGCCCCACCCAGTAGCAGCAGGCACAACCAGACAGACCCGAGTAAGCTGATGAGTTTATTCATAAGTCCCCTTTCGAGCATTCTCTATGAAAGTAGTGGATCAAAGTGTTACCCCAGCCCGAGCGTCACTGCCCGCACAGACAGAAAGCGAACAGCTTGTTACTCCCTTGGGGGCACGCAAGAAAGTGTGACCCGGACATGATTCGACGCACGGATATTCAGCCCAAAGCGCGGCAAAGTCAAGCTGAA